>CAZJNB010000006.1:0-23751 GCA_964547385.1 uncultured bacterium | reverse complement strand
CTAAGCGATTTTTGGTAATAACGCGTCGATACTCGAAAGCAAATATAAATATAATTAAAAGGTTCTAATAAATAATTTAAATCGCCGTCAACGAATTGCCAACCCGGCAGGATTGGGTCCCAGGCCCCTATTAAATTATCCCCTAAGTAGAAATCTAAAGTAACCTGGATTGCGTATTCGCCCCCTACCGCCCATAATCCGGCCTTTTTCACCTCTTCGGGGTAAATAGTAAACCCGAAATTTTGGCGTAAAACGCCCGAGACGACTAAGGCACGTTTACTCATAAACGCGCAGTACGAACCGGAATGGCCGTTACCGGCGATGTAAAACCTGTCCGTAAGCCAAGGGGATAGTTGGCCCGTCTCGAAGCCGCCGTTATTTACTATTTCGGAGTAGCAAAACCCGGTCGCGGCCGATAACAACGTTGCGCACATCGTCAAGTATATATATTTATTCAACATACCGCCTCCAATTTAAAGAGTTTTCGTTACCTATATATCGCCTTAACTCGCCCGAGGGACGTGGGCCGGACCGCGGTCGGCGTTATTAATATTGAAACGTCGTCGAGCCTTCCTTCTAAATAATAAGGGGGGCTACCCGAATAATCGGCAATGAGTATTATAATCTTCGCATAATTAAAAGGGAACCTTAAACGCACCGAAGGGAAGGTAATTAAACCCCACCCGGTAAAGGTTATTTCGTCATCGTAGAAATTATCGCCTAAATAAAACTCAAAACTCATTATACCGCTACCAAAATTAAATAACCAGAATTTAGCATTAATAACTTCCTCAGGATAGAACGTATTGTTTAAGTCTTGACGGATGGGCGCATATAGCCAATAAACGGTGCTAGTCGTTACCGCGCAAAACCGACCGGAATGAGCGCCGCCGGCTACTTCATAATCGTCTGTAACCCAAGGGCCTAACTCGCCGGTCTCGAAGCCGCCGTTCACGACGACCTCGGACGACGCAAACGCCGCGGCCGAAAAAAACGCCGCCAACGCGAGCATAAAAGCGATCGCGCAAGCGGCTATATCCGTATTTACCATTCCGACTACCCCCTTCTTATTACATTATTGCCTATTACGCGAAACCTGTCAAGTATTTTTCGAAATATTTTTCGCGGCCCCGGCGCCATTAATAAATCAAAAGAAGTCCCGGCGTTATATCAACATAACCCCTATCACCAACAACGCCACGAACGGCGCGACGCCTATGCCGACGTTCGCCGGCTTGAAGTCCGAGCCGAAGCCCGCGGCGAAGAGCCGCTGGCTCTCGACGCCGAGGGAGATGAGGTTCCCGGCGACCAGGCCGCCGACGCAGGCGGATAATATTAACACCAAGCCGAGGGCGAAGGTCCGCGGCCGCCGGGGCCTTCGTCGCGCAGGTCCACCGCGTAGCGGTTCACGCCGTCGGCGGTGGTTGTTAAGCGGTAGCCGGCTTTGCGGAACGCGCGGTTGCCGGCGTCGTTATCCGCGAACGTGCTCAGGCTACACGTCGCGAAGCCAGCGAGGCGAAGGCGGCGGTGGAAGTCGGCCATCAGAATCTGGCCTACGCCGCGGCGTTGAAGCTGGCGTCGGACGCCTATGACGAGCAGGTGGGCGCCGGGCGCCGGCGGCGGCGCCGAGGGCGGGCCGCGGCGCCGCTTCCCAAGCGTCGCTTCGTAGAGAACGCGCGCGCCGACGGCGGCGGCGGTTAACATCAGCCGCGGCCTTCTCGTTATAAGCGAGAATAATATCGCGGGCGAACGGGGGAGGCACCGTAGCGCCAACGTCCTATTGAACGCCGGGTAGTCGGTGACGCCGCCGAGCCAGCCCAACAGTTCGCCGCCCGGGCCGGTCGCGACGACGGAGAGCGTCGCCGGCGACGACGCCAACGTGCCGTATAGGGCGGCGAGGTACGCGCCACCGAGCGCCGTCGAGTTGTATCCGCCGAACACCTCGCGGTGGAGGGCGACCAGCGCCGGCGCGTCGTCGCGCCGCATCGGCCTAACGTTCACGCCTTCTGCGGCGCCCGGTTCCGAGGGCGCCGTCGTCCCGTTCGAAGGAATACCAAAACCTCCTCGCCGGCGAACGTGTCGCGCCGGGCGGGGTGCTAAAGCCCTACGGCGGGACCGCCGGCCCGGCGTATCCCTCGGCCGCGGCCGCGGCGGCCCGTCGCCGGACAAGCCAGAGCGCCGCCAGGACGATTACGCACGCCCATCCCAAGTAGCCCAACAAGCGGAACGCCGCGGCGAGCTCGTACCTCTCGCCGATAAACCCTACGGCGCCGGTGCCCAGCGAGCCGACGCCGAAGGAGAGAAAGAAGCCGACGCCGAAGGCGACGCCCTGGCGTCGCGCCGAGGCGAGCCGCGAGACCAACGCGTTGGCCGCGGGTTGCGTCGAGAAGTGGGCGAAGCCATACGCCAACGCTGGCGCGAACAAAAGGGACCCGCCCAAAACGCCGAGTAAGTAAAGCGCCGCGCCGCAAGTGAGCATCGCGGACATAAGAAAGAGCTCGTAGCGCCAGCGGGAACTTAAAAAGCCGCCGACGTATTGCCCGCCTATGCCCACGAGTAGGACCGCGGTCGTCGCGGCGTTCCCCACGAAAAGCCCTTTGACGGCGCCGAGGTGGGTGGGTAAGAACGTCGTGGCGCCGTGAAAGATGAAGCCGTTCATAATAGCGAAGACGTAGAATAATAACAACGCCGGTAATATGGTCCGGGATGGGAGGGGAACGTCGCGTGCGCGCGGCCGCGGCGAGCCGGCGACGCCGCGGCCGTAGAGCGCGAAGGTAGCCGCCAGCGCCGCGAGCGCGACGCCGAGCCAAACGTAGGCCCACCGCCACCCCACCGTCGCCGCGATGGCCCCCGTCGCGAGCGGCCCGAGCGCCAGGCCCACGGTCCCGAATATGCCGTGGTAGGCCATCGCCTTCTCGACCGCGCCGACCCGCCGGGCGATAAGCGAGAGGCCCGCGGGGTGGTATAGCGCCGCCGCCAAACCCAACGCCGCCAGCGCCGCGGCGAGGGTGTAGATATTGCGCGCCGCCGCCACCGCGATACTCGCCGCGGCCATCGCGACGATACCCACGAGCAAGACCGGCCGCGAGCCGAAACGGTCCGCCAAATAGCCGCTCGCCGGCGCCAGGAGGCCGAACGAAAAATACGAAATGTTCCCCACCACCGATATCGCGAACAGGCCGGCGCCGACGCTCAGCCGCATCGGCGTCAAGACCGCGGCGAACGTTATCATCGTCATATGCACGAGCGCGTGTGCCGCGCCGGTGCCGAGGATAATCCGTTTTTCGTCGCCGCTAATAGGACCTCCGAAGGACCGTTAGGGATAGTTGCGGTCGTAATCGTCCGCGCCGTAGTCGGGCGGTTCGCCCTCGAAGTCGACGACCGCGACGCCCGCGGCGGTCGCGAAGGCCAGGCGCGTCCGCCCCGGCTCGGCCGGCATAACCGTTATCGCCCGGCAGTATTCGTCGCCCAGGCCGTAGCGGGCGTAATAGCGCCGCACCTCCCCCGGGGCTTTCTCATCGAGGCCGTAGGCGTTCAGGCCCACGCCGCGTATCGCGAGCCAGAGCCAATCGCCCGCGCGGGCCGCGGCCCAGATGTCGGTGTGGCTCAGGCCGTCGCCCCAACTCACGTTCCGCTCGAAGTTGAGCGCGCGGTCCAGAATATCCACGCCCTTATCGAAAGTCCCCACGTAGATATGGCCCTCGTCCGCGGCGAGCGAGAAGAGGACGTCCGCCGACAAGCCTTCGTCTTTTTTACGGACGGTGACGCTGTTGTTCGTCGGGTCAATTATAGCTAAGCCGCCGCCCAACGTGGCGCACAACAACCTGCCGTCCGCCGCCAACATCGCCCGCACCGGCGCCGCCGGGAACCCCTCCGCCTCGCCGAAACGCCTGACGAGGTTGAGGTCGCCGTCCAGCTCGAAGACGCCGGCGTCGGTCCCCAAGTAATACCGGCTTCCGAGCCGAAGCGCCCGCATCCCCTCGGCGTCGAAGCCGCCGGCTTTGAGCTCGAACTTCTTGAGAGACCAACTCTCTCGGGCAAACGTCGCGACGCCGGCGGCCGTCGTAAGCAATAGTTCGTCGCCATAGACTGCGATGTCCCGAACGTCGTTCCACCGGCCCGGAAGGCGGAACTTCTTCACCGCGAAGTCGCCGGCGTCGATTACGGCGAGGCCGTTCGGCGTCCCGGCGAACAGCTCGCCGTCGCCGTAGGCGAGGGCGTAGACGCCTCCCGGCGGGAGGCCCCGCGGGACCGGCAGGGGGCGGACTTCGCCCGACGCCGGCTCGAGGGTATAGGCGCCGTCCTCGGTCCCCACGATTATCGTCTCGCCCCATTTACCGAGGGCGGTGGCGCGGGCGGTCCCGAAGCCGTCGGCGACGCCGAGGCGCCACACCGCGGACTTCTTCTTGCGGGCGTCCTTGACTTTCGTCCAGCTCGCGCCCACGCCCGCGGCGAAGCTGAAGGGGGCGCCGTCGCCGCGGCGGACGAAGAGGCCCTCGGCGCTCGCGTAATACTCCAGGCCGGCGAAGCGGAGGGCATCCCGCACGTCAACGCGGCCGAGGGGGCCGGACGCGCGCCGCGTGGCTCCGCCGTCGAAGTCGAAGACGCCCTCGCTCGTGGCCACGACGAGCCTGTCGTCGGCGCGCAGGACCCGACGGACGACCGCCATCGTCGGGAGCTCGACGTTCACTTCCCGCCACCCTTCGGCGCCGGGCGCCGAAGAGAAGAGGCGGCCGCGGCCGCCCCAATAGACAACGTCGCCCGCGAGCGTAACCGAATACAGGTCGTCGAGGACGACGCCGTCGGGCGTAACGTAGACCTTCCAGCCGTCCTCCACCTGGGCGCTCAGTTTGGCGGGGGGGCCCTCGGAGGGCGGTAGGGGCGCGAACGTTACCGCCGTTGTGGCCTTGTCGAAGCGGCGGGCGCCCTCCAGCGTCGCGACGTAGATATAGTTCTCGTCCGCGGCGACGTCGGTGCAATCGTTATGGGCGTAGCCCCACGTCCTAATTGTGGGTTTAAGCGGCCCGCCGCGCCGCGGCATCGTCGTAAGGCCGTTGCGGCTCGCGAAGTAGATGGCGTCCTCGTCGGCGGCTACGGCGGTTACGTAGTTATGGACGAGGCCCTCGGCGGCGGTCAGGAACTCGACGCCGCCGGTCCGGCGTTCGTAGCGGGCCGCGCCGCCGCCGAGGAAGCTAAGCCAGACGGCGTCGCCCTCGACCAGGATATCAGAGACCCGCGTTCGGCTGACGACGTTGTGCCAGCTAACGTTACCGGCGTGGCTCGCGGCCGCGAAGGCGACGCACGCCGCGGACATTATTAATAATCCTCTCATCGGCGGGCGAGGGGCCGAGGACCCCGCAGGCGGGGCGCGTGCTTACAAACGTACGCCAGCGGCTCGACGCTCCGCAGGGACGAGACGCCGGGCCAGGGGTCGTTGACGTAGGCGGTGAACCAGCGCGGCTTGCCCTGCGTCTCGACGGCGAAGTCGAGCTCGAAGTGGACGTGGGTAGGGGTGCCGCGGGCGTTGCCGCTCGCGCCCACCGCGGCGATAACGTCGCCGGCGCGGACTTGCTGTCCCTCCCGGCAATAGACCGCGGACATATGCAAGTAGTAGGTATAGACGCCGCGGCCGTGGTAGATCGCGACCTTGCCGCCCGGGCCCTTTTTAGGCGTGAACGTCGCGACGGTAACGACGCCGTCCGCGGCGGCCAGGACCGGGCGACCCTCGGGCGCGAAGATGTCGGTCCCCATATGGTTGCGCCGCCAGCGGTTGCGGAAGTCGGTAAGGCCGGTCTTCTCGGTGTATTCGATGGCGTGAAACCGGGCGCCGGCGACGGGGAAGCGGAGGCGGAGGCCGCGGAAGACGTCCCGCGTCGCCAGCATCCGGCCGGCGTCGGTGTCCGGCAAGACCAGTTTGCCGTCCTCGGCGTCCACGTAACCTACGAGCCAATCGCCCGGCGAATCCTCTTCGGCGGCCGCGGCCCCCACGGCGGCGCACAACGTTACCGCCGCCGCCAACATTAGGCTAAGTTGTATCGTCCCGGCGCGCTTCGCCGGCGCGCCGCCGCCGTTCATCGCATAGCCTCCGGCTGGGCCGCGGCGCCTAAACACGTGTTCCCGACGGCGAGGGGAGACGGGGTTGTGGGCCGCGGCGCGCCATCACCGGCCGCGGAGCTCCGCCAGTTCGTTTTCGGCGCCGCGAACGGCGTCTTGGAGCAGTTCCGCGAAGTTCGCCCAGCGTCGCTCGACGTGCATCACGTCTTCGACCCAGGCGACTTCCGGCTCGCCGTCGGGCCCGACGCGGTTGCGGTCGAATATCAGCACGCCGCCGTTGAAGTCGGTCCCGAGGATGGTGTGGTTGCTCAGCAAGACGACGCTGGCGTCCTTCTTCTCCTGCTCGGGCAACTCCTCGATTTGCTCGGGCGTCGCGACGTCCTCGATCCCTTCCAGGTTGGAGGCGATGTCCTCGTACATCTCGACGTTGTCGTCGCGCGGCACCCCCGCCAGGCTCCAATCGGGCCAAAAGCCCAACCACCCGTTGTGTATCCGCAGGAAGGCGCGGTAAACGGGGGGATAAGGCCGGCCGGCCTCTTTTTCGTAACGGGCGATTTCCTCTTCGCCGGCCGCCGGGTAGAGCCAATACTTTCCCCTATCTTCCGGGTCTTCTCCCGCCCGCGACATACATTGCCGCCGCAACGCGTCGAGCCGCGCGAGCATCTCTTTAAGGCCTTGCTCTTCCATTTCCGAATTCCCTTTGTCCAGACTTCCGCGATAGGCGGCGGCGAAGGAGCATTATGCCGGCTTAGGTTCGTGTGGCTCCGTATCGCAGGATGTGAACGGTCGGGCCAAAGTGAGACCCGGCCGCGTCCTTACCGGCTTAGCTCGGTCGCGATCTTCCACTCGCCGTCTTGGTTGACGAGGGTATGGGTATGTTTGACGCCGCCGAGCTCATAAGTTACCTCGGCGGTCAAGAGCCGGCTCTGGAAGTTCGCGACGTCGTCCTGGGCGTAAGGGCCTTGGCTGTCCGCGAGGCTTTTGAGGAAGAGGTTGCGGATCTCTTCCTCGGAGAGCCCTTCCACGCCGACGGCCTTCGGCGAGAGCGCGTCGTCCGCGTAGCATTCCAGCGCGGCCTCGAAGTCGCCCTCCTTCATCGCGGCGACGTAGGCGCGAATGGTCCCCTCGGGCGTGGCGTACGGTTTCTCCTCGGCCTCTTTGCTACACGCCGCGAGCGTCGTCGCCGCCGCGGCTAAGACTAATAACATTTTTACTATTTTCATATGCCGTTCTCCCTTTCGCGGGTGCGGGTTACTTCGGCGTGCCCTTCGCGCGCGCGACCGCGGCGTAGGCGTCGTGCTGGTGAATGGACTCGTAGTTGGTGCACTCGACGCGATACGACCTGACGCGCGTATCTTTCTCCAACTTCTCGGCGACGCCGCGGACGACGTCCTCGACGAATCGCGGCCGCGCGTACGCCTCCTCCGTTACTACTTTCTCATCCTCTCGCTTGAGGAGGGCGTAGAGCGGCGCGGACGCGGCCTCCTCCGCCCACGAGACGACCTCCTCGATCCAGACGATGTGCCGCGACGCCAGCTCGACGTAGACGTCGCCGCGCTGGTTGTGGGCGCCCGCGGCCGCTATCTCCTTCGAGCACGGGCACAGGTTCGCGACCGGGACCGTTACGCCCAGGCGGAACGTATATTCCTTCTCGTAGGCGCCGATGAAGCGCGCGAAGACTTCCAGAAAGGACTTCTCGCCGGAGGCCGGCGCCGGCTTCTCGATGAAGTAGGGAAAGCTTATCGTGATGTGCGCCCGCGCGGCGTCGAAGCGCCGCGTCATCTCCTTGAGGATGTAGGCCATCGTGCGGTAGTTCACGTTGTCGCGGTAGCGGTAGAGTATCTCGACGAAGCGCGACATATGGGTCCCGCGGAAGTGCGCCGGCAGGTCCACGAACATATCCACCGTCGCGATGGTGTCCTGGTGGTCGCGGGCGCGGTCCAACACCCGCACCGGCAGGCGCACGCCCTTGACGCCCACCCGGTCGATGGGCATCTCGGCGCGCGGCCGCTCGTTCGCGACGTCGGCTAAGTTACGGTCGTCGGGAGCCATAAAGTTTATGAGTTATCATCAGCGGCCGGCGGGTCGTCGTAATCGAACAACGGCGACCTTCGGCCGGATTCTTTTTTGAATTTCTCTACCATCTCGGCGACGGCGCGCCGCCGCGCCTTGTCTTCCGTTAGGCCCGGGAAGCGGTCCTTGACGCCGGCGACGCGGAGCTTAAAGCCGAACTCCCACATCTCGAATATGACTTCCAGCTTCCGCGCGGGCGACAGCCGCCGGAGCGCGGCGAGCCGGACCTCCTCGGCCTTCCGGGCCGCGGGGCGTTCGTGGACGACGTCGACGTTATTATTCAAAGCCGCACTCCTTAAGGCGCTCGGGCCGTGCCGGGTCCACGATGTTCTTCTCCTCTTCGCTCAGGCCGTATAATATATAGACCACTTCGTCGATCAGGCAGTCGGTCCGCTCGATTTTATCGGTCAACGCGAGGACTTGCGCTTTATACTTTTCGAACTCTTCTTCGAGTTTTGCGTGGTCGGCGGCGGTGAAGTCCTCGTGGTTCTTCCGTAGCCATTTATAGAACGCGTCGAACGCGTATTCCCAGAATTTTTGGTATTTCTTCGGCCTGAAGTCGTCAAGTTTTCCCTGCGTCTCGCCGTCCAGCCACCCGAGGAACTCGCGCACGACGCGTTGCTTAGCCGCGTTCATATCCAACATCTCTTGCGCCAGGAACGCGAGGAAGTCGTGACTACTTTTACACGTATTATTTTCCTTAATTGCTAATATTATATCGTTCCACCCCGCTTTTTTATAGTAGTCCGATAGTCGGGTTACGGAAACGCGCCCCGTTTTTGAGAAATCTATAAGAGGGAGGGGAATCTTAGAAAAATAAGGACGGTTAAGCTCGCGAGCAGTTTCGGTAGTACCGCTAAAAACGGTCTTCATCAACCAATAGGAGGGCACTTTTGAATTAATAATGGCTAAAGCGAAAGTTAATTTATAACCACAAGATTCCGTAAACTTTACGCTAATCATGTGGTGGTGTGTAGCGAAATTGCCTTCCAAATCTACTCCGGCTACCAACCTGTTTCCCCTAACGGGTTTTATAAATAGTCTTCGCGAGGTAACCTTAGATAACTTATTATAATTCGACGGGACTTCTAATAAATACCACTTAATAACAAAATACCGGCCCAAGTCGGGATCGCGACGGATAAAAGGAATTGTATTCTTTTTTTCGGGTTCCGGTTTTTGAAAGAAAGGTCCATCGAGGACATATTTTTCTTCACGATTTAACGCCCTTTTGATTTCCGTTAAATTTATATTGGCGAAAATATCTTCTGCTATTTCACCTATGAAAACGCTGTTTTTTTGGATTTTTTTAATTATTTCGTTTTCAAGGTTTCCCACGGCTGTAAAGATAATCGTGCCGTTTATACATATTAGTTCACTTGGAAAGTGCGCGGTTTTAATAACTCGTTTTTCGGGCAAGAAGTTTTTCAATGGTTCGAACCGGTCCAACGTTACTTCTTTTTTTAGGCTTTCCCCGTAAACGAGGATAATTTGTTCAAGGTTTACTGCATCGAAACCAATACCTACGTCACCGACCCTATGCAGATTGAATTTGCTATTTAGTAGTTCGCGTACGCTTTTCCACGTTTCGTAAAAAGCTATACTTTTCGGTACGATAAACGATAAATAACCCCGACTTTCCTTAGAACCTACTTCAAGGAAATATGCCGCCATATCAGCGGTTTTAACTTCGAAGCGTTTACTAATATAAGCCGCTGTTTTTTCTTTAGAAATTTTACCGTAAGGCGGATTCCCAATAACCGCGTCGAAGCCCGGGTTCTCTTTCTCGCGGCCGAAGTCGTCGAAGAAGACCTCCGGGAACTCGAGCGGCCAGTGGAAGAACTCGCGGCCTACGCGGTGCTCGTCGCCGTGGCTCATCTTTACCGCGGCGGCGACCGGCGGCAACGCGAGTAGGTTTTGGGGCCGCGTCAACGCCGCGAGCGCGGCGTCGTAGTCATCGGCGCTGACGTCGTTGCCGAAATAAGTGCTGACCCAGGTGTCGGCCAGGGCCTTGAACGGCGCGAGCCGCTCTTCGGCGCTTTTTAAGGAAGCCTCTTTGAATTCTATGTCGTCGATAACTTCGGTCCCGCGGCCGAGGATGCCCATTACTTCGTTGAGCGCCGGCGGCATCACTTGCTCGAGGCGCGTCGCGAAGAGGTTTTGGGTGGCCGCGGCCTCTTTCTTTTTGCCCTTCTTGGGGAGTTCGGCCAGGTCCGCGACGCGGGCGCCGACGAGGCTGTTGCCGAGCTTGAGGTGGTGGTCGAGGAACGAGAGCGGCTTGTCCTTCGCGACGGTGTGGAGCCAGAGGCTGAGCTTCGCGAGCTCGACGGCGAGGGGGTTGAGGTCCACGCCGTAGATACAGCGCTCGACGGCCTGGCGTTGGTAGTCCTTTTCGGTGGCCTCGGCCTCCGCGCCGGCGTGCTTTACGCACTGGCGCCCGATGAAGTCCACCGCGCCGACGAGGAAGTGGCCGGAGCCCATCGCCGGGTCGAGGATTTTCAGCGATAGGACCTCCTCCGGCGTAGTCATATTTTCGGTGAGCGGCCCGAGGGTATTCTCGACGATATAATTAACTATGTAGCCCGGGGTGAAGTAACTGCCGGTGGCTTTGCGTTCGCCCTTGTCCGTTTCGAGCACTATTTCGCCGTCCACGAGCTTCGGGTGGAACTCCAACAGGCCCTCGTATATCGAGCCCAGGTGGCGGACGTCGAGCTCGCCGTAGTCGACGAGGTGGCGGCCGCGGCCCTTTTTACTCTCGGTATACGCTATAAGCTTTAAGGCCTTCGCGAGGTAGCGGTCGGGGACGGCGTTGTCGACGAGGAAATTGGGAGGTAGGAACGGTAACCCCTGTTCCTTGAAGAGGCCGCCGTTGTATTGGTAGACGTTCAAACTCTTGTCGCCCTGGTCGATAAGGTGGAATAGGTTTTTGAGCCGACCGTAAAAGGTGTCCAGGCTTTCGCTGAAAGTATCGACGTCGCCGCGTTCCACGTCATGCAGGATTTTCCCGAGCGAGTAGCGCCGGTAGCCTTCTTCGGCGACGGGCAGGAGTTTTTTATACTCGCCGTAGAGAACGAACAAGAGCCGGTAGAGGAGGATGACCGCGGCCTCGTAGATATCCTTTACGTCGAGGTCCGGCCGCGCGTTCCTAAAGCCGTTGCATAAGTGGGCTAACGCTTCGTACGCGCGGTCTTTCAGGTCGTCGCCGATCTCGGCCCAATAGGCCTCGCTCTCCTTCAGGACGTGTTCCTGTGCTTCGGCCGCGAACGCGGCGCCGCTGAATAACGCGTAGAAGAGGTGGAACGCGTCGGCGTCCTCGACGGCGTCGATTAAATTTATCTCAAAGAAAGATTGGGATACCGGCGTTGTGTTCCGGTTGTAGAGGCGCCATAGCCGGCCGTCGGTGAGTACGCCCCAATTGACGCCCGTTTCGTAAATGTAATTCGCTATTTGCTTGGTGGGGACGGCGTTGGGGTTTTTGTCCAGCAGTTCGGCGCCGCCCCGCGCGTCCAGCGGCCGGCCCCACCTTTTGGCGTCCGCAATAGCGACGGCGCCTTCGTACTTATCGTCGGCCCGGGCATCGGCGGCAGCGCGGTCTTCTTCCGACGCGAAGAACGCGTAGTCGGCGGTCCCCGCCGGCGTGTTCACCTGAACGATGTAATTAATACTTAGGGCGTTCAACAACGGTTGGATGAAATCTTCTTCGAGTTGGGCCTCGTTTTTCGTTGTCGCCGTTTTTAAAACTTCTGAAATTAAAGCCTCGACCTTTTTACGGACTTCGTTGGGCGGCGTCAATTTCTTATAGCGTCCGGTTTCCGGGAACCGGTCCTTTATATAGTGCTCCGAGAAAAGCCCCTCGACGCGTTTAGGATTCAATAGCGACCGTTGCAATCCGCTCTCACTCCCACTCCACCGTCGCCGGCGGCTTGGAGGTTATGTCGTAGACGACGCGGCCTACGCCCGCGACCTCGTTCGTGATGCGCGCGGAAATCTTGGCCATAAGGTCATAAGCCATCCGATACCAGTCCGCGGTCATAAAGTCCTCGCTCGTTACGCACCTAATCGCGCAGGTCTCCTCGTACGTCCGCTCGTCGCCCATCACCCCTACGGACTTTACCGGTAAGAGGACCGCGAGCGCTTGGGCAATTTCGTCGTAGATGCCGGCGGCCCGGATTTCCTCGGTCAATATCGCGTCCGCGCGCCGGAGCGTCGCGAGCCGCGCCGGGGTAACCTCGCCCAGACAGCGGACCGCGAGGCCCGGCCCGGGGAACGGGTGCCGCTTTATTATCTTTGCCGGCAGGCCCAGCTCCCGCCCCACCGCGCGCACCTCGTCCTTGAAGAGCTCCGCCAAGGGCTCCAGGAGCTCGAAGGGGAGCTCGGCGGGGAGGCCGCCGACGTTGTGGTGCGTCTTTATCGTGTCCGACGGCCCGGCGACGGCGCGCGACTCGATGCGGTCCGGATAGAGGGTCCCCTGCGCGAGGAACTTCGCGCCGCCGATTTCCTTCGCCGCCTCGGCGAAGACGTCGATGAACGTGTGGCCGATGATGCGACGTTTCTCCTCCGGGTCCGTTACGCCGGTGAGGGCGGCCAGGAAGCGGTCCGCCGCCCGCGCCACCGTGAGCGGGATGCCCAGCTCCTCGGCGCAGACGCGCTCGACCGCCGCCACTTCGCCCGCGCGCATCAGGCCGTTGTCCACGAGGATGGCGTGGGCTTGGCCGCCGACGGCGCGGCTGAGCAACGCCGCGAGGACGGTGGAGTCCACGCCGCCGGAGAGGGCCAGGACGACGTGGCCGTCGCCGACCTGCTCTTTGATTTCGGCGGTCTTGGCGGCGACGAACGACGCCGGCGTCCAGCTCGCCTCGAGGCCCGCGACGTGGAAGAGGAAGTTCGCGAGGACCTGCGCGCCGAAGGCGGTGTGGCTCACTTCCGGGTGGAACTGGAGGCCGTAGATGCGGCGGTCGTCGTCGCCCACCGCGGCGTAGGGCGAGTTGTCGGACGTCGCCAGCGCCCGGAAACCCGCGGGCAACTTCTCGACGCGGTCGCCGTGGCTCATCCAGACGCGGCTGAGCCAGGGGACGCCGGCGAAGAGGGGGTGGCCCGAGCCGACGGCGAGTTCGGCCGGGCCGTATTCGCGGGCGGCGGCGCGGGCGACGTCGCCGCCGAGCGTCGTCGCGATGAACTGCAGGCCGTAGCAGATGCCGAGGACCGGGACGCCCAGCTCGAGGACGCCGGCGTCGGCGTGGGGCGCGTCCGGGGCATAAATGGACGCCGGCCCGCCGGAGAGGATTATCGCGCCTACGCCTTGGCTCGCGAGGTCCGCGGCCGCGACGTTGAACGGCTCGATGACGGCGTAGACGCCCTGCTCGCGCACCTTGCGCGCGATGAGCTGGGTGTATTGACTGCCGAAGTCGAGGACTACGAGTTGCGGCCGCAATCACACCCCCGCGACGGCGCGGCCTTTGGGGAACTCGACGTCGTAGGCGAACGTTACGGTTTTCTTCTCGCCGTCTTTGAGCGTCAGCCGCCAGGTGATGACGCCGTCTTCGCGCTTGGCGGCGGGTTTGGGTTTCGCCTCCGCGATTTTCACCTTGATGCTTTTATGCCGCGAGACCGGGAGGAGTTGTTTGACGACGACCACGACGGCGGCGCCGGCGTGGTTTGTGAGTTCGGTTTGGGTTTTATAGACGACTTTCTGGTTCGAGCCGGTGATGCCTACGGAGTCGTCGGCGACGCGTTGTGTTTCGTATTTAACTTTTACGCGGTCGTCGGCGCCGAGGTAATATTCGAAGTCGGCGCCGGGGACGGTGAGGGTGAGCTCGCCGCGGCCCACGTATTCGTCGCCGCGGAAGATGTTCGCGACGCCCGGCAGGAACGTAACGTCGGCGTCGTTGACGGCCTTCGCTCGGAGGTAGGCGACTTCGCCGAATTCCGGCGCGACGACGTAGGACAGCTCGCCGGCGAAGCGGTGCCGGCTAACCGCGACGAGGTGCGGTTCGCCGTCGGCGGGGACGGAGGGACGGCCGGCCACGGCGTAGGTCATCGCCGGCCCGGCGGCGCTTACCAACGCTTCCGCCATTTCGGCCAACGCCGGCGACTCCTCTTCGGCGGCGACGGTGTATAAAACGTCGGCTTCGGCCTCCTGCGGCGCGAACGCCTGGGCCCGATACTTCTTCTTCGCGAGCGGCTCTTCGGGAAGGGCGACGGCCTGGGCCGCCGGCGCAAAGAATTCGAGGTACTGCGGCTCCAGCTCGGGCGGCGCTACGCCCGCTTGCGGCCGGGCGGTGGAGAGTTTTAAGTTGACGTTATCCCAATCCTCGCCGGTATTCTGATAGACCGCGGCGCGGTAGCGGATTTCTGTTTGGCCTTCAGCCTCGTCGTAGCGGAGGTCGTACGTCGGCTCCCAGCCGGCGTTGGGCATAACGTAGCTGAGGGTGAGGTCGAACTCGCCGCCCGCGGAACACTCGAACGATACCTCGGCGTTCTTCAGCTCGCGGAGGCGGGGGCTTTCGTGTTTTTCGAAGTCGAAGCGTAGTTTTTCGAGTTCACGCTCCTTCGCCCGCAGGGCCCGGTCGAGCTTCGCGAGCCGGGCGTTGGACTTATCCATATCGTTATAAAAGAACGAAACGGCGGCCTGGGCCTCGGTGAGCTCGAGGCGCCGTCGGGCGACGTTCCGGGCGACGTCGCGGACGGCGAGGGCCGCGGTTTCCTGGATACGCTGGAGGCGGTCGGCGACCACGGCGCGCCGGTCGTCCAAAGCCCGTTTTTCGTCTTCGGCCTTCTCGAGGGCCGCCCGGCGTTTCAATACTTCCGCCGCGGCCGGTCGCCCTTTGAACTCGCGGCCTATTTTCACGCCCATTATTCGGACGCGCGCGGGACCCAGGCCGGTGACGCGGAGGGAGTATTCGTCCAGCGCCGCGGGGAGGTCGCGCACGACGATCGTTCCCTCTCCCACGTCGAGGGTGAAGTGGGCGACGCGCGTTACCATCGCCCGGTCGCGATACGCCGTTACCGCGGAAATCTCGGAGGCGGCCCGGTGCGTCTTAGGTTCCCGGCGGCCGCCACGCTTACGCTCTTTAGTAACCATCTTACCTCGCTGGGGGAACGCCGCGTATCACGCCGATTAGCGTGCCGGCGACGGGTAACCAAACGAAAGAATCCAGTAGCCATGCCCAAGCGGTCGTCGCGGACATATTTACCCACATCACTATGGAGAGCGTTGCCGCGAGCGCCACGCCGAGCCATATGAGGATGCCGAAGGAAAGTCCCCGGAGGGCCGCCGGCCCGGCTAAGGCCCGGCTCAGCGGTTGGTAGACCGCGGCCAATAGTAGACCCGCGGCGACCGCGAGGAGAACCATATGCGTCATCTGGGCCGGATATACGCGCCACACCGCCAGCCGGCCGGGGTCGTCGTAGGACGCGCCGAAAATTGCGACGTGGAAGAGTAGGCCGGTCGCGATTTTGAGGATGCCGGCGACGACGCCAGCTATAAGCCATTTTAGGAAAGCCATAATCTTCTCCCCAAGCTTCGTATTAGCGCTTATCGTCCTCTAACGCCTCGTCCATACTTCCCGGGCGGTAACCGTCCAAGTCGAGCGCGACGTATAAGAAGCCGAGTTCATGTAGCCGCCGGGCGATACGTTGGCAGATGTCCGGCGTAAGCGCTCGCTCGAGTTCCGCGGCGTCCACTTCGACGCGCGCGACGGGCCCGTGGTGGCGGCACCGCATTTGGCGAAAGCCCAACTCGGCGAGCGCATCCTCCGCGGCCTCTACCGCCTTTAGCTTCGCGGGCGTGATCTCTTCGCCATAGGGGAAACGCGACGCGAGGCACGCCGTCTGCGGCCGGTCGAAGTTGGGGACGCCGTGTTTACGGCCCAGTTGCCGCACGTCCGCTTTGGTAAGGCCGGCCGCGGCTAAGGGTGATAAGACGCCGAACTCCCGCGCGGCGCGCGCGCCCGGGCGATGGCCCCTGAGTTCGTCGGCGGTGGTGCCGTCCGCGACGCCGGCGATGCCCTCGCGCCGGGCCAATTGCTGGAGTTCGGCGAAGAGCGTCTTTTTACAATAGTAACAACGGTCCGGCGGGTTCGCGCGAAACGCCGGGTCTTCCGTTTCCGCGGAATCGATGAATACGTGCTCCGCGCCGAGGAGGTGGGCCGTGGCTTCGGCGTGCTCGGCTTCCCGGCTCGCGTATGCGGGCGAGCGGGCGGTAACGCCGAGAACGCGGCCGTCTATCACCCGCCGGGCCGACGCGAGGAGGAACGTGGAGTCGGCGCCGCCCGAAAACGCTATCACCAGCGACGGCAACGTCCGGAGCCCTCTCTGAAACTGCTCGTATTTATCTTCAAGCTCGGCCGGTGTCATAGGGCAACTTTGTCGATAACGCCGCCGCCGAGGAGGATGTCGTCGCGATAGAAGGCGGCCGATTGCCCCGGCGCGAGGGCGCGCCGGGGTTCCTCGAACGTTACGGCCCAGGTGTCTTCGTCTTTTCGCGAGAGCGTCGCCGGCGCGCCCGGGTCGTGGTATCGGACCATAACGTGGGCGCGGAGCTCTACCGCCGCAGGCGGGACCAGCCAATTGACTTCGCGGAGCGAACACTTGCTGGCCGTCAACGCGTCCCCCTTCGCCAAGACGATCGTGTTCGTCGCGACGTCGATTTTCTTGACGAATAACCTCGAGCCCGCGGCGACGCCTAAGCCGCGGCGTTGGCCGATAGTATAATACGCGAGGCCCCGGTGCGTGCCGAGGGTATTGCCGGCCTCGTCCACGATCGGGCCAATTCTGTGGCCGTTGCCCGAGACGCGTCGGAGGAACGCGCCGTAGTCGCCGTCTTCTACGAAACACACTTCTTGGCTTTCCGCCTTGGTGAGGGCCGTCGGCGCGACCTCGCCCAAGAACGCGCGCACTTCGCCTTTGCGGTAGTCGCCCACCGGGAACCGGAGATACGGTAATGCTTCCCGCGGCGTACCCCACAGGAAATAGGATTGGTCTTTGGCGCCGTCCGCGCCGCGCCGGAGGACGTACGACGCCCGCTCGGCGTCGTATTCCCGGCGGACGTAATGCCCCGTCGCGACGGCGTCGAAGCCCATCGCCCGGGCCCGCGCGAGCAACGCGTCGAACTTGATTAGGTGGTTACAGCGGGCGCAAGGGTTGGGCGTCCGACCGCGGGCGTATTCGCTCACGAAGTTGTCGATGACGAAGCGCTGGAAGTCGTCCCGGAAGTCGAGGACGTAGTGCGGGGCGGCGATGGCGGAGGCGAACGTCGCCGCGTCATCTATAAGGGCGGGCGAGCAACACGAGCGGCCCGAGGAGCTGCGGCTATCGTAGAGGAGCATAGTCGCGCCCACGACGTCGTAGCCGGCGCGTTTAAGGAGTAACGCCGCGGCGGCACTATCTACGCCGCCCGACATCGCGACTAAAACCTTTTCGGCCATCGGAAAGTATCGCCCGTGGGAATTGCCGTCAAGATACCACATACTATTGGGTAAATCAACGGCAAAGGCCGTGGGTTCCTCTGGTGATAGTAACGACGTGTTCGCCGTGAAAAAGCCCGGCGTCGCCGGGTGGCATTGAGCGGTAACAGCGTGCCGACGTGCCGGTCTACTCCCCGAAGAGACGCTCGTATTCTTCGCGTTTGCGGTGGGCGACGGTGGCGTCGACGTGTTCGTAGGCTTCCACGGCCCGGCGGAACGCGCGTTCTTGCCGCGGGTCGGCTTTCAGGACAATGCTACAAAGGCGTATGGTCTCGCCGTAGTCGCCCGCGGCGGCCGCTATTTCAGCCAGGTCTAAGAGGGCGCGTTCGTCGCCCGGGTCGAATTCCAAGGCGCGCACGAACGCCGCGGCGGCGCGGTCGTATTCCATTTTGGCTAAGAATATCTCGCCGCGTGCGCAGTGCGCGTCCGGAACGTATGGGAAATCTTCCAGGAACTCGTCCAAGTAGATTGCCGCTTCGTCGTAGCGGCGGGCGACGATAAGGGCTTCGCCCAGATAGTAGCCGCCGGTCTTTTCGCCCGCCGCCCTCGCTTCCTTGAAATGTTTAATCGCTTTCGGTATGTCGCCGCGGCCGAGGTTTATTTTCCCCCGCAGGAGGGAAAGCCGCCCGCCGGGCGCGGTCTTTGCGTTCCCGAGAAGGGCGGCCGCCTTTTCTTCGGCGCCGCGGCGGGCCCAACCCTCGGCGAGGACGGCCCGGGCGCCCGGCGGAAGAGGCGCCGTCAGACGGGCCCGGGCCTCGGCTAAGTACGTTACCGCTACTTCTTCGTCGAGGGCCTGGAGAGACGCGGCGGTGCCGTCCCACGCGGGCCCGTAGTCGCTATCGTATAATAAAGCTTCTTCGTAGAGGGCCAATGCTCGGCCGTGGGCGCCGGCGGTACGGAAGTTATCGCCGAGGGCGACGAGCTCTTCCGGGCTTGGCCCCTCGGACGGCGCCAACGCCGCCGCCGAAGATAGAGCGATGAGAACGACGGCGGCGTTCCTAAGGACGTTGGTCGGCATACAATTTATCCACGTGGCGCCGGGCCGTCGCGAGGTCGCTTTGCGCTACGTCCGCTTCCGGCGCGCGGCGCAGGTATTCCCTCCAAAGGTTCAACGCCACCTTCTGGTCGATCTCTTCGTACGCGAGGGCGAGGTAGAAGAGGATATCCGGGTCTTCGGGCGCGAGTGTCCGAGCTTCGCGATAATACTTAATCGCCTGGACCGGCCGGCGGCCGAAGTAATACGCCAGGCCGCAGTTGAAGTTGGCGTCCACCCGCCCCGGGTCCAACAACAACGCTTCTTCGAAGGCTTGCGCCGCGGCGCCGAATTGCCCGAGCTCGTTTAGGACGACGCCGAGGTCATAATAGACGTCGGCGTTATCCCGTCTCAATCCCGCACACGCCTCGTACTCGCGGCGCGCCGCGTCCCATTGCTTGGAGGCGCCGTAACAATAGGCCCGATAGTAGTGGGCGACGAAGTCGCCGGGGCGCTGTTGGCAGGCGTTATTCAAAAGCGCCAAGGCGTCGTTAATTCGGCCGGCGGCGATCAACGCGCGGGCGCCCGCGTCGGCGTCGGCCGCGGGTGCGGCCGCGGCGCTCGCCGCTACGGATAAAAAAAGGGCCGCGGCGGCCGCTACCGGGAAGGCCCGACCACTTCCGATTATCCTATTCATTGTCGTTTGAGCCGTCGCCCTGGACCTCTTCTAACGTCGCCAAGTATTCTTTGGCGCGTTCCACCCACTTGGCCTCTTCGGGGAGCGGTTCGGCGATCGTGAGGTAGCGACGCCACCCGTCGATGGCTTCTTCTACCCGGCCGCTTTCCATCAACGCGTGCGCGTAGTTGTAGAGGACGTCGGCGGAATACGGGTCATCGGCAAGCGCTTTGTCGTAATATACAACCGCCTCGTCGAAATCTTTGCGGAGGTGGTAGATGCGGCCGATGTTGAAGTACGCGTCGGCGTAGGTAGGGTTGAGCGCGAGGACCTTGCGGTAAGCCTCGAGGGCTTTGTCAGTTTGCCCCAGGTCGTTGTAACATATCGCGATATTGAATTGGGCGTGGGCGTTGCTTGGGTCCTTGGCCAGGCATTCCTCGAATTTCTTGATGGCGGCCTCGGGGTCGTCCTTCTCGTATTCGGCAACGCCTTCGAGAAAAAGCTCGTTGGCCTCCTTTTGGATTTTCAGTTCGTCTTTTGCGGCCCACGCCGGCGCAAAGAACGCCGGAGCGCTAAGTAGAATTAAGACGACGGTCGCGGTGTGCGCGTGTTTTAGCAATTCCGACCTAAGAACCTTCTAATAAGGCCAGACGCTCTTTTGCCCGCTCGCGGCTCGGCGCCAAGTCCTCTCGGCCTTCGGAACAATTTAGAAATTCGCGGTAGTATCGTATGGCCTCGCTGACCTTTTCCGCGGCGTCGGCCAGCGCCGCGAGGTTATAGTATGCCTCGGCGAAGTCGGGTTGGAGATGCGTTGCTTTCCGATAACCGGCCGCGGCCTCCTCCACTTCGCCGAGTTGCTGCTTTACGAAGGAGCGCCCGAAAAGGTAATACGCGTTATGCGGGAAGTTTTCTACCAAGGGGTCGTATATCTCGAGTGCTTGGTCGTATTCGCCGGTCGCGGCGTAATCGGCGGCGAACTCCGCCAAGGCGTCGCCGGTGGCCACGCCTTTTGCCGCCGCGGCCAAATAATACTCCACCGCCCGCTGGCGGTCTCCCGCGGCCTCATACGTAGCGGCCACTTCGGCGAGCGTCGGGCCGTTGCGGCCCCGTTTTAGAACCTCTTCGTAGTAGCTGATAGCGCGTTCGTAATCGCCGGCGGCGCGCGCCCACTGGGCTAAAGTGAGTAAGATATCGCGCGACGGCGGCCGTTTGCTGACGTAGTATTCTAATGTGGCCCGGGCCTCCGGGCGGCGCCCCAAGCGGTCCAATATCCTCGCTTTCAAAAGATATGCGTCGTGTTTAATCAAACCCAGCGCGATCGCTTGGTCCAAGTATTGGAGCGCTCCGTCGTGGTCCCCCCGGCCTTCGGAAATTAGGGCGAGGTTATAAAGGACCGACGTATCGTTAGGGTAAGCCGCGCGCGCTAAGAGAAGGTCCCCCTCGGCCCGTTCGTACTCCTCTTCGCCGACCAGCGCCAGGCCCCGAATAAGATGGCCGCCAGCGTCGTCAGGCCACTGACTTATCATCTCTTCCGCGAGCGCGACGGCCTTTTCGTAGTCGCCGACGAGTAGTGCGGCTTGCGCTAAGTTCCGCTTTACGGCCAGTTCATCGGCCGCCGCTATACTCGCGATTACGCTTCCTGCCACAAGGGCAAGCCACGCCCAACGCACTCTCACAACTCTAAAAGTCTAACAGAATAGGCCATTACGGTCAAGTTAAATGTCCGGCCGTAGTAGCGTAAAATGGCGCTTGACTTCGCGTTGGCGATGTGCTACACTACATATAGCTAATTGCTGGGACAACCAGGCCCCTACGGCGCGGCGCGCCGAGGGGCCGTTTTCGTTACGGAGGCGTTCTATGGATTTCGCGGAGTTGGTGTGGTCGGAGTTTTTCGAGGATGACGATTTGGACGCAACGTTCGACCGCCATAAGCGCGCGGAGCCGCCCTGGTTCGGCTTCGTCCCGCGCGTTTTAGCGGTGAACCTATCGCGTCCGTACCAGCCCCGCTTCGCCCTGTGGCGGGAGGGCGAAGTAATCGAGGAGGGGGCTTTTAGCGTGGACCGCCGACGGGTTTGCGGGAAGGTGAAGCCGCTACTTCTCTTGGCCGAGCGGTTCGCGGACCTCTGCCGGGAACGCAACCTATTCGGCGCTTACTTGGCGGTTTTCGATTTCCCCGACGACGCCGAACGCGCCGCGGCGACGGCGGCGGTGATACGCGAAGCAGATTGGTGTGGGATGTTCGTCGCCGAGCCTACCGTTTACAGACGCCGTCGGGGCGACGAGCCTACCGCGGCGTTGGCGACAACGGTTGCGAGCCGGCTGGCCGCCGGCGGCGAGCCCGCGCACCCCCTGGTCGCCCGCCGTCGTTTCCTCGGGCCCTCTGCCGTCGCCTCACACCTCTCCCTGGAAGAGGCCCTCGTAACCGTGGGCGAGGGGGGACGGCAACTTCAGGAAGATAAGTTGGATAAGGCGGGCGCCCTTGCGAAGGCGGAGGCCGTGGCGGTTGACGACGTGAAGTAACGCCCGGCTCCGGCCCTGGTAGCCGGTGTCCCAGAGCGCCGTCGCGACGGTGGCGCCCATCCGCAGGAGGCTCGAGCGCGGCCGGGCGAAGGCGCAGAGGTCGTCGGCGATGTTCACCGTCTCCTGGAAAGTTAGGGCGTAGCCGCCGGGCGCCAGTTCTAGCCAACCCTCTTCGTCGAAGGGGAGCGGTTCTATCTCCGGCAGGACGCGGCCTCGGTTGTCGAACGCGAGCCGGCCGCCGCCGGCCCAAACGCCGACTTCCGCCAAGGTGAGTTCCACGCCGTTGGGTTGCAGTTGTTCGGGCGCGCACGGCGTTACCAACGGCGGCTTCGCCTCGAATACGCGCCGGTGCAGTTCTTCGCCGGCCAATATCGTCATCTCACGCCACCGGACCTTCCAGTATAGTCAATATTTCGCCGGCGAGGTAGAACGAGCCGGCGACGATGACCAGACCCCGCTCGCCGGCCAGCGCGCGCGCCCGCGCGAGGGCGGCCTCTGCCGGCGTTACCGTCTCGATGTGTTCGAAGAGGGCCGCCGCCGCGGCGAGGAGTCTTTGCGGGTCCTCCGCCCGCGGCGTCTGCGCGGCCGTAACCACCGCGGCGCGGGCGCCGGCCGCGAGGGCCTGGGCAAAGGCCTTCGCGTCTTTCCCCGCCGACATACCCCAGAGGAGCACTTTATTATCGTGCGGCAGCTGTTGGATTACCGAAAGGAGCTCGCGCGCGGCGGCGACCGTATGGGCGCCGTCGAGGAGGGTGGCGGGGGCGCCGGCGACCAGTTCGGCGCGCGCGCGAAGCCGGGCCGTCTCGACGCCTTGTCGCGCTTCGGCGGCCGCTACCCGGAACGGCGCGAAGCGCTCGAGCGCCGCGAGGGCCACCGCGGCGTTCGTCCGTTGGGCGTCCCCCGGCGTCGCGGGTTTAATAGCTCGCAGTTCGTATCTCGGGCCGCGGTAGTCGAAGCTACCGTCGCCGTTAGCGGAGAAGTAGAGGTCTTCGCCGACGAAGAACAGCGGCGCGCCGCGGCCGGCCGCGGCCTCTTTCAAGACCGCCGCGGCCGCCGGCCGCTGGGGCGCGCTCACCGTCGGGACGCCCGGCTTTATTACGCCGGCCTTTTCGGCCGCTATGGCTTCTATGGTATCGCCGAGGATATCGGTATGCTCGAGGCCGAGGGAGGTTATCGCGACGACGACGGGCGTTACGACGTTCGTCGCGTCCAGGCGGCCGCCGAGGCCGGCCTCGAGGACCGCGACGTCCGCCGCTTGCTCCCGGAAATAAAGGAGGGCCGCGGCCAGGACGGTCTCGAAATATGTTCGGTAGTTCGGCGCCTCGCCGCCCGTCATCGCGGCTTTGACCTTGCCTACCGACGCGGCGAAGTCGTCCGGCGAAATCATCTCGCCGCCGAGGGTGATACGTTCCCGCGGCGAACGCAGGTGCGGCGACGTGAAGGCGCCGGCGCGTCGGCCGGCCGCGCCCAACGCGGCGACGAGGGTCGCACAGACGGACCCCTTTCCCTTCGTCCCGGCGACGTGGACGATGGGGAACGCGTTTTGCGGCGACCCGAGCCGCTCGAGAAGGGTGCCGAAGCGCTCGAGGTCGAAGGCGCGGGTATCGTAACGGCGCGGCGTATGCCGCTCGTAGTTCACGAGCGACGCGAGGAAATTTAGGGCGGCGGCGTAGTCCACGGCTTACTCAGCCGGCGTAGCGCGCCGGCCGGCGCGGCTCGTCGTCGCCGTCGTCCTCGAGGGTTTCCTCTTCGGCGGCTTCGCGCGGCCTCTTCGGATAGGCGAGCCACGCGACGCCTATGGATATGAGGTATAAAACCAAGAGCGGCACCGCGAGAATAGATTGGGTGAACACGTCGGGCCCGGGCGTGAGCGCCGCGGCGATTATGAAGATGCCCAGGATTATGTATTTCCACTTGGCGGTCAGCGTTTTCGCCGAGACGATGCGCAGGCGCGCGAGGGCCGCCTTGGCCGGAGCACCGGCCTGATGGCC
>CAZJNB010000005.1:0-24166 GCA_964547385.1 uncultured bacterium | reverse complement strand
CTAAAGTCGCGGCCCGAGGCTCCGCGCGTTAAGCACCGCCCGCTGAAGCGGGCGGCTTAGACAAGGGGTTAAGCCTCTTGTCCCTCCACCACCCTAATCTCCGCCGCCGTCAAGCCGTACAACTCATAAACCAGCGCGTCGATCTTCGCGTCCGTTACCCGTATCTTCGCCGCGAGCGCCTTCCTCTCGGCGTCGCCCTTCGCCGCGGCAAGGCGCTTGTTCAAATCCAACATCTCCTCCACCAACGCCGCTATCTCGTCGCGCCGGGCAACGTCGGCGCGGGGAGAATTATTGTTGATTACCTTAATCGGTATTTGCTTAACATATACGGCCTGCTGCGTTAAACGGCCTTTTTTGTCCGGGTCGCCCAGTACCGGGCATAACCTCAGTAGATAATCCCAAGTTATTTTAGAATTAAGAATACCTAACAAGTAAAAATCGTCCGAAGGCATTATAAAACAGGTCTTATTAAAATAATAATTCTCGTTGTCCCAACCAAACCTACTTTCTTTCGCTATTTCCGGCCACACGATCTTCGGCTTCTCAAACTCCTCGTAGTAATCGCAGGCCCGAAGTTCCCACCAGTGTTTCCCCTTGTCCCATCTCTTCTCGAGCTGTTTTTGGTATTGCTTTAAGTGTTCGAAGACAGCGGGATATTTTTTTATGACGACGCCGATCTTAGTAACTATCAAATAACGCTCCCGGAAGTTTATGTGGTACTTCCGTACGTCGTCGCCGACGACGAAGGGTTTTATTATCTCCGCGGCCCGGGCGTCCTCGGCTATAAGTTCGTCGCGTTTCGCCCGGTCGATCACGAACGCCTTGTTGAAGCCGGTTAAAATTCCCCGGTAAATCTTCCCGCCCACGTATTCGCCGAGCGGCACGCCCGCGGCTTTTATCTTCTCGATTATCGCGAGCGCGTCTTTCCTGATGAGGCTGAAGCCGGCGTCCGCTAACGCCCCTTCCTCCAAGGGGAAGGCCGCTTTTTTAACCGCGCGCGCCAGCCAGCTGTTATCCGGCCGGTCTTTCTTTGCCGGGAGCTCTTTTATCGGCGCGTATATTGGTTTCGCCCGCGGCGGCCGCTTCGCGATTATCATTACCAGCGGGAACGTCGCGGCCTCCTCGAACACCGGCAGCTCGCCGAAGTCGACGAGCTTTTCGATTTGGAACTTCTTGACGAACGCGCGGAGCTTGGCGCCATAGCGCGCGCGCATCCACTTGTTGGACACGATATAGCCGAAGCGGCCGCCTTTCTTCGCGAGCGTGAGGGCCCGCTCGACGAACGTAACGTAGAGGTCCGCGGTCGGCACGAACGCGTCGTAACGGGCGTCGAAGTATTTCTTCTGGGCGCTGAGCCACTCCTGGCGCACGTACGGCGGGTTCCCGATTACGGCGTCGAAGCCGTCCTGGCGAAAGACCTCCGGGAACGCGACGGTGTAGTTGAAGGGCCGGACCTTCGTCGGCTCCGGGAAGTATTCGCCCAGGCCCGCGTTCAACGCGTCGTTCACCTGCGCCTCATAGTCGAAGACCTCGTCGAGGAGGGCCGCCTTCTCGGCGTCGTCGCGCGTGGCGTAGAACTTCGCCCGGGCCGCGGCCAACGCCGCCGCCGCGGCCTCGTGCGCCGGCGCGAAGATCGCTAGTAGGGGCGCATAGCTATGCGCCCCTACCAACTCGCCGCCCTCGGCGCCGCTCACGAGCGAGTTGCCACAGCGGATGTTGAGGCTTAAATTGGGCAACAGCTTCCGGCCCTTGAGGTCCTGGTATCTCGTCTTCTCCAGCGCCTTTATCATCAAGTTGAGCTTCGCGATCTCTACGGCGCGGGGGTCAATATCCACGCCGTAGAGGTTGTTCTCGAGGATGGTGCGCTTGACGTCGAAGCCGAAGAGGGTGTCGGTCCCGGCCTTTTGGTGGACGCGGGCGTAGGCCCGGGCGAACTCGTCGAAGGCGCGGATGAGGAACGAGCCGGAGCCGCACGCCGGGTCGAGGACGCGTATCCGCCTGATGTCCTCCTCGGTCTTCGCCTTCTTCAAGAGGACGCCGACGGTGTTCTTCACGATGTAATCCACGATGTAGGCCGGCGTATAGTAGGCCCCCAAGGACTTGCGCTTGGTCCGGCTCGCCTTGCCGCTGACGCCGCGGCCCTGCTCGCGGAGAAGCTCGCCCAGGTAGTCCTCGTAGACCTCGCCGATGACGTGGACCGGCAGGCGCTCGAAGTCCACCTCGGCGACGCCGCGGATTATCGGCTCGATTACTTTGTCCGGGACCGCCGCGGCGTCCACCCAGTGTTCGGCGAAGAGCTCGGAGTCGAAGAGCTCGTCCATCGCCCTAAACTCGCGCTTGAGCTCGGCGTAATAATTGCCGGCGACGCTGAGGACCGCGGCCAGGACGTCGTGCGGCAGTATCTCCTTGTCGGTGCACACCTCGATGAAGATAAGGCGGTCGAGTATCTTCTGGGTCCCGAGGTCCACGTCGTCGGCGCCGCGGCGGCGGCCGTATGTGCGGAACAACTCGGCGCGTAAGTTCTTGCGCCAGCCGCGGAGCTGGGCGAAGAAGGCCTTGCGGATTTCCTCCTGCTCGGGGTAATAAACCCGTGCTTCGTCGAAGCGGCCGCGTTTTTTACACAGCCGCTCGCGCGTCAAAGACGTTAAGAACGCGAGGCCGTCCGCGGACATTAGGTCTATAAAACCCTCTTTGTCCGCCCCCGCGGGCAACAGCTCGTGGAACGCGTATTTACGGAATAACGTTTTCCGGTAGACGCCGTAAAGCCGCCACTCGACGAAGTTGGTGAGGACGCCCCAATACTTCCCCTCGTGGCGGCAGTAGCGGAAGAGTTGTTCTTCGTTTTTGGCGGTCGCGAGCTCTTGGCGCGGCGCCTTGGATTCGATAACCAGGACCGTGAAGCCGGCGTCGTTCTTGAGAACGATGTCCGGCAACTTCCCGGTCCTAACCGTCGTCCCGGTATTTATCTGCCAACTGCCCGGGCCCCACCCGAGCTTGCGGAGCAATTCCAGCGTGAAGCTCGCCTGGACGTCCTCCTCGGACTTGCGCCGGCCGTTCGCCTCCCGGAACTCGGCGATTATCTTCTTGGCCGCTCTTTTTAGGTCCGCCATAAACTTAGCCTCTCGTCGCGCTATCATATTACGTATCGGCCGGCGCTGTCAACGTTTAATCGGCGCGTGGGCTCGCGGGCCCCTACGCCGTTCGCCAACGCGCCGGCGCGGTATGTTAGAATGCGCCGGCGTTTGGTATGACCGCGCAAGCGAACATTAAAGCCGTCTTCTTCGACCTCGACAACACCCTCTACGACCACCGGCGCGCCTGTCGGGAGGCCCTCGCGGCGCTCTACCGTCGGCACGACGTCGTCGCCGCGGCCTTCTCCCTCGACGACTTCCAGCGCACCTTCGCCGAGATAAACCAGCGGCTGTGGTTGGGCCTCGCGACGGCTGAGATAGATGTGACAACCCTTAGGGCGCAACGCTTCGCCGAGCTCTTCGCCGCGGTGGGCGCGCCGTGCGACGACGCCGCGGCCCTCGGGCAAGAATACCTCGACATCTACCTGACGTTCTCCTACCCTTTGCCCGGCGCCGAGGAGACGCTCGCCGCGCTCGCGCCGCTTTTGCCGCTCGGCCTCCTCACCAACGGCTTCACCGACATCCAGCGCGCGAAAATAAGCCGGCTCGGCTGGGAACGCTACTTCCGGTGGCTCGTCGTCGCCGAGGAGGTGGGCGCGTTCAAGCCGGCGGCGGCGATCTACGAGAAGATGTGCGCGCTCGCGGCGCTGGCGCCGTCTGAGGTATTATACGTGGGCGACTCGCCGGTGGAGGACGTCGTCGCCGCGGCGGAGGTGGGCCTTCGGACCGTCTGGCTTCGGCGCGACGGCCCGGAGATGGCCCGATGGGCCGGCGCCGCGGCGGCCGCGGCCGCGTACGAAGTTGCCGACGTTCGAGACGTCGCGCCGCTCGTGAAGGCCCTCATCTCGGCGTCCTAATCTCCGATATGGACCGACGAAATAAGGCCGCCCGCGCGGGCGGCCTTTAACATACCGCGCGCCGCGGCGCGCCTTTCTCCTTGTTAAAATATGGCCGATATGTTACTTTTATACGGGAGAAGATAGCGTTTCGGCTTGCGCTTGGCGGCGTCGGCCGACGGAGGATATAATGAAAAAGGCCCTACGCGGCGTTTTACCTTGGCTGATAGTCGTCCTGGCCGTCGTCTCGGTCTACCAGTTCTTCGTGATGAAGTCCGAGCGCGTCGCGAAGATTCCGTATTGGAAGTTCACCGAGCTCCTCGGCAAGGGCGTCGTCGCGAAGGTCACGATTCAGGAGAAGAACCTAAGCGGCGAGCTCACCAAGGAGGCGCGCACCGAGGGGGACGCCCGGCCCTTCAAGAAGTTCAAGACGATGGTGCCGGTAGTAGATTCGGACTTCGTAAAGAAGCTCGAAGACGCAGGCGTCAAGGTGGACAACCGCGAGGCCAAGTCCCTCTGGTTCACCCTCCTCATCTCGGTCGGGCCCTATATTCTCCTCTTCGCGTTCTTCATATGGCTCTTCCGCCGCATGCAAGGGCCGAACAATAAGGCGCTGTCGTTCGGTAAGAGCCGCGCCCGCCTCTTCGACGAGAGCAAACAGAAGGTAACGTTCGACGACGTCGCCGGCGCCGAGGAGGCCAAGGAGGAGCTCCAGGAGATAATCGAGTTCCTCAAAGACCCGCGCAAGTTCCAACGTCTCGGCGGAAAAATCCCCAAGGGCGTCCTCCTCGTAGGGCCGCCCGGCTCCGGCAAGACGTTGATGGGGAAGGCGGTGGCGGGGGAGGCCGGCGTCCCCTTCCTCTCTATCTCCGGCTCCGACTTCGTCGAGATGTTCGTCGGCGTCGGCGCCGCGCGCGTCCGCGACCTCTTCGACGAGGGCAAGAAGCGCGCGCCCTGTATTATCTTCATAGATGAGCTGGACGCGGTGGGGCGGCTCCGCGGCGCCGGCCTCGGCGGCGGCCACGACGAGCGCGAGCAAACCCTAAACCAACTCCTCGTGGAGATGGACGGCTTCGAGGCCAACGAGGGCGTCATCCTCCTCGCGGCGACGAACAGGCCGGACGTCCTCGACCCGGCCCTCCTCCGCCCCGGGCGCTTCGACCGGACCGTCGTCGTGGACCGGCCGGACCTCAAAGGCCGCTTGGGTATTCTCGAGGTCCACACCCGCGAGATACCGCTCGCCGAGGACGCCGACCTCGAGACCATCGCTCGGGGGACGCCCTACTTCTCGGGCGCCGACCTCGCGAACCTCGTGAACGAGGCCGCCCTACTGGCGGCGCGCCGCGACCGGAAGGCGGTGGAACAGACCGATCTGGAGGAAGCGCGCGACCGGGTGATGATGGGGCCCGAGCGCAAGAGCCGCGTCATCAGCGAACGGGATAAGAAGATCGCCGCCCATCACGAAGCGGGGCACGCGCTCGTCGCGAAGTTGACGCCCGGCTCGGACCCGGTGCATAAAGTAACGATTATTCCCCGCGGGATGGCGCTGGGCCTCACGCAGTCCCTCCCGGAAGAAGAGAAGTATATGTATTCGAAGGAGTATTGCGAGATGCTCCTCGCCCATATGCTCGGCGGCCGGGCCGCGGAGATGCTTACGTTCCGCGAAGGCACCTCCGGCGCCGGCAACGACATCGACCGTGCTACCGACCTCGCCCGGAAGATGGTCTGCAATTGGGGGATGAGCGAGGCGCTCGGGCCGGTGGCGTTCGGCCAAAAGGAAGAGGCCATCTTCCTCGGCCGCGAAATCTCCCAGCACCGCGATTACTCCGAGCAGACGGCGCAGGCTATAGACGCCGAGATTAGGCGGCTGGTGGACGGCGCCTACGAGCGGGCCTTCAAACTCCTCAAGAAGAACCGCAAGAACCTCGAGCTCGTCGCGAGCGAGCTCCTCGAGCGCGAGACCCTCACCGGCGACGAAATAGACCGCCTGCTCGCCGGCGAGAAGCTCCCGCCCTTCGGTGAACCCGCCGTCGTGAAGAAGCCTCACGCCGGCAAGCGGCGCGTCCGGAAGGCCGCGAAAAGAGCGCGTAAGGTCGCCGGCGCCGAGCCGGCCCTCGGCACGTAATGTCCCCCGACGACGACGAGCCGGCGTCGGTCCGGAGTAAATTCTTCGATACGCCCGCCCAAGCCCGCGCGGTAATGGCCGCCCTCGGCGTCCACCCGGGCGGCGTCGCCGCGATGTCCCCCAAGTTCACCGGCCGCGCCCTTTACGTGAAAAACCTCTCAGCCGCCGCGGCGAACGTCCTGAAACAGGAGGCCCTTGCCGCGGGCGCCGACGCCGCGGTCCACCGGCACGTGATAACCTGCCGCGTAGCTCACAGCGACGCCCTTCTCCTCGGGACCGCGGCCCAGCTCGCGGTGTTGGCCGCCAAACTCGACGGCCAGGACTTTGGTTTAACGCCGCTGGGCGACGAAATCTCCCGCGCCGTCTCTTCTTGGGACCGCGTCCCGACGCTCACGCTGAGGGGAACGACGTTCGAACTTTCGTCACCGTTGGTGATGGGCATCCTCAACGTAACGCCGGATTCCTTCTCGGACGGCGGCCGCTACGCCGCCGCCGACGCGGCGCTCGAGCGCGCCCGGGAGATGTTCGCCGCGGGCGCCGCCGTCGTGGACATCGGCGGCGAGTCCACCCGGCCCGGCGCGAGTTACGTATCGCTCGAGGAGGAGCTCGCGCGGGTAATGCCGCTCGTGGAGGCCCTCGCGCCGGAGCACCTCGTATCCGTCGATACCCGCAAGGCCGAGGTGGCGCGGCGGGCCGCGGCCGCCGGCGCGGCGATGATAAACGACGTCTCCGCGGCGCGCGACGAGCCGGCGGTGGCCGCCGTCTGTGCCGAATACGGCCTCCCGCTGGTGTTGATGCATATGAAGGGGGCGCCCGCGGTTATGCAAGACGAGCCGCGTTATAACGATTGCGTCGCCGAAGTGCGCGACTTCCTCGCCGAACGCGCGACGTGGGCGCGGGCGCAGGGCGTCCCCCAAGTCGTCGTCGACCCCGGCATCGGCTTCGGCAAGACGCTCGCGCACAACCTGACGCTCCTCAACAACATCCCGGCGCTGGCGGACCTCGGCTTCCCGGTGATGGTCGGCCATTCGCGGAAGTCGTTCTTGGGCGAGCTCACCGGCGCCGAGGTGGACGGCCGGCTCGCCGGCTCGCTGGCCGCGGCGCTCTGCGCGGCCCGCCGCGGCGCGCACCTCCTGCGCGTCCACGACGTCGCCGCGACGGCCCAGGCGTTAGAAGTAAAAGAAGCTATCGTTGGCGGAATATGATCGACGTAGAGGGAATAAGAAGCGCGGCCGCCGGGATCGTAGGGACCCTTGTTGATGAACACGGTGATTGGAAGATCAAGGGGTTCGTGGACGTAGACAAGAACGTTTATACCCTAACGGCAGATACAAAAGTATTATCAAAAGCGCTAGAATTAGTGATATTACCGGGTTTGTTGAGTTATTTCCGAAAAGTGGGGATTACAGTTGAATTGGCCGATTATCAAAACCAATACCCCGATATAACGCTGGTAGCGGGTTCGAGTAGATTGGCACTTGACATAAAGACTACGTACGTATTAGCTAATAACCCACGGAGGGCAAACGGCTTTACGTTAGGCGCATTTACGGGCTATTTTAGAAACCGGCGCTCGTTAAAAAACGTGAAATATTCGTACGGGAGTTACGGTAAACATCTGGTCTTGGGATTAATTTATGAGAGGAATACCACAACGGAGCTACCTAAGGTATTCGAGATGAAGAGATTGAAGGAAATCTTATCGGCTATAAAGAATATTAGGTGTTTTTTACACGAGAAGTGGCGCGTCGCAAGCGATAAGCCGGGGAGCGGGAATACGAAGAATATTGGTTCGGCGAAGAAAGTGGAAGATTTAATCGAAGGTAAAAGCGTATTTACCTATTTAGGCCCGCGGGCCGGAAAGCGAATATTTAACGACTATTGGCGCAATTATCTAACTAAAGACATGGCCCGGGCCGCGGAATTATCGGGGCCGCTATTCACGGACCTAATGGGTTATTTAGAATTAAGAGGGTATAGCGGTTTGGTACGAAAACTCCTCAGAACGGTCGGTTAACGGTGGAAAAAACACTACCATTTCTTAAGGGATTCGAGCTTAAAAAGCTCCCAAGTACTCGTTATCAAGGTAGCAAATCCAAGGTAATAAATTGGATCTGGGAAAACATTAAAGATATAAACTTCGACACTGTCTTAGACGGTTTCGGTGGAACCGGCGTCGTAAGTTATTTCCTTAAAAAACAGGGCCGGGAAGTTACGTATAATGATTATTTACGGTTTAACGCTACAATTGGTAGGGCCATAATCGAGAACGAAAGCGTAAACCTTATGCCTTCCGACATCAAAAGAATAACGCTAAAAGACGTTAGAACGCCGTACGATGATATTATCGCTCGAACATTTGACGATATTTATTATACTAGCGAGGAAAACGTCTGGCTCGACGCCGTCGTCCAGAATATAATCCGTTTCTTGCGCGGGCACAAGCGCGACTTGGCTTTTTACGCGCTATTTCAGGCTTGTATCGTTAAAAGGCCATACAATTTATTTCATCGGAAAAACTTATATATCCGCGAATCGGACGTGGAGCGAAGTTTCGGCAATAAGGTAACTTGGGATAAACCTTTCCCGGAACACTTCTCGGCCTTCGTAGAAGAAGTAAACGGCTTAGTTTTCGACAACGGTCGGCGAAATAAGGCCCTTTGTTGTGATATTCTCCAAGTAGAGGGTAATTTCGACTTAGTATACCTCGACCCGCCTTATACCTCGGCAAAAGGGATTTCCGTTGATTACTTTGACTTCTACCATTTTTTGGAGGGTATTACGGACTATCCCAATTGGCCCGGCAAGATCGATAATCGCTCCAAACATAAAAGGTTGAAAAAAACGCATAACATTTGGAACGACAGAAATCGAATATCCTCGGCTTTCGTCCACGTAGTTGATAAATTCCGCGAAAGCGTTATTGCGATCTCGTACCGTAAGGATGGGTTGCCGCCTATAGATTTTCTGCACGACTTGTTGCGGCGCGCCAAAGGCGAAGTTACGGTGCGGTTCTTGGATAATTATAAGTATGTTCTAAGCAATTCGCCTTCCACGGAGGTCCTTTTAATCGGTTACTAAAATATGTTCGACCTGACGTTTAGAGTCCAAGACGCCGTAGACATCCTGGTGATGGCGTTCGTCATCTACCGGCTGATGTTGATGGTGAAGGGGACGCCGGCGGCGCCGATGGCCGCGGGCGTAATCGTCCTGGGCCTCCTCGCCGGCGCGGCCTCGCTCTTCGGCCTCCACTCGCTCAATTGGTTCTTCGAGCATTTGCGGGGTATTTGGCTCTTGGCCGCGTTAATCCTCTTCCAGCCCGAGATTCGCAAAGCCCTCGGCCTTATCGGAAAGAACCGGCTCGTCCGCGCGGTCTTGGGGCGGCGGGAGACGACGTTGGATATAATCGTGAACGCGGCGTTTGACTTCGCGGCCCGCCGCGTCGGCGCCCTCCTCGTCTTCGAGCGGACGGTGCCGCTCGGCAACTACGTCGAGCGGGGCGTGCGGCTTAACGCCGAGATATCGCGCGAGCTTTTGGGCGCGGTCTTCGATAGCCACTCGCCGCTCCACGACGGCGCCGCGATCGTAGAGGGCGACCGCATCGCCGCCGCGGCGGTGATGTTACCTCTCACCGAGAACCCGGCGGTCGCGAAGAGCGCGGGCGCCCGACACCGCGCGGCGCTGGGGATATCGGAAGCGACCGACGCGGTCGTTGTCGTGGTTTCCGAGGAGACCGGTCGGGTATCGCTCGCCGCCGGCGGCGAGATGCGGCCGGTGGGCGGCGCCGCGGACTTAAAAGCGACGTTACAACGCTACTTGAAGGGAGGGGTATAACAGCCCGTGGCGCGACGCGTAGAGATGGCGCTAAGGGGGCGCGTTCGTCGCCTCTTCGGCAATTTGGGCCTGAAGGTGTTGGCGCTCGCGCTCGCCGCGGCGGTGTGGTTTTTCATCGCGAGCGGCCGCGAGGCCTACCGCGAACTCGAGGTCCCGCTCGAGCTCCGCGGCGTCGCCGAGGGTTTCGCGGTGAACGGGCCGGTGCCGGATACGGTCTCGATACGCGTCGCCGGCCGGGGGCGGGACCTCGTGGGCCTTAAACCTTCCGACTTCAAAGTAGTCGTGAACGTCGCCGACAAGGGCGCGGGAATACATCGGATCGACCTCACGCCGGGTGACGTCGTCTACGCCGGGCGCCGCGGCGTTACCGTCGAGGGGATTTTGAGCGAGAAGATATTGATGTTGGAATTGGAGCGCCGGGTAACGAAAGGCGTGCCGGTAAAGGTTGAGTTTCGGGGCGCGCCCGCGGGCGGGCAATACTTGGGGCTGCCGGAAGTCGAGCCGGCGCTGGTTACGCTTTACGGCTCGGCGGCGATACTCGAGAAGGTCCGGGCGGTCTCGGTGATGGTGGACGCCGGGGGGCGGTCCGAGCCTTTCGTCGCGAAGGTGCCGATAAAGGCGCCCGCGGGGATAATGCTCGTAGGCGCGGATATGGCGACGGTTTCGGTTCCCGTCGGCGACGGCGTACGGCGGACGTTTGCGGACGTTCCCGTCGCGGCGCGGGGGAGCGGCGCCGGGCGCTGGCGCGTCGTCCCGGCGGCGGTGAAGGTTACGTTGGAGGGGGAGGAGGGACGATTGGCGGCGCTGAAACAGTTGAAGGCGAGGGTGCGGCCGTCGGGTGTGGGGCGATACCGCGTGGGCGTGGACGTACCCGATTACGTTACGCTGGTCGCGATCGCGCCGGCCGAAGTCGAGGTTAAGGCCGGTCAACTCGGGCCGTAGGATGGGAGGCGAAGACAAAACGAAGGCTAAAACAGCGAACGCGTTCACCGCCCGGCTTTACATTCCGGACAACGAACAGGCCGCGGCGTTCTACGGCCGCGGCGATAAGAACCTAAAGCGCATCGAGGCCACCTTCGGCGTCGGAATAGTCGCGCGCGGCAACGAGGTCGTGATTCGCGGCGAGGAGGCCGCGGTGGACCGCGTCGCGGAGCTCTTCGAGCGGGTGCTGGCGTCGAGCGAAGGGGCGCCTGCCGCCGCCGGCGCGCAAATGGCGTATGCGTTGGAAGCTTTACGCGAAGACCCGGCGGCGCCGCTGGGCGAATTGCTCGGCGAAGCGATCCCGGTCCCGTCGCGGCGGCGGTTCGTACGGCCGCGGACGCCGGGTCAGCGGAGGTACGTGCAAAGTTTCCGCGGCCATACCGTCGTCTTCGCCATCGGCCCCGCGGGCACCGGCAAGACGTACTTGGCGATGGCGATGGCGATCGATATGTTGATGCGGGAGGAGGTGCGGCGGCTCGTGCTCGTCCGGCCGGCGGTGGAGGCGGGCGAGAGGCTGGGTTTTCTCCCCGGCGACCTCACCGAGAAAGTATCGCCCTATCTCCGGCCCCTCTACGACGCCCTCCACGATATGATGGACTTCGACCGGGCGATGCGCCTTATCGAGCGGGGCATCGTGGAGGTCGTGCCGCTCGCCTATATGCGCGGCCGCACCCTCAACGAGGCGTTCGCGATTTTGGACGAGGCCCAGAACACCACTTACGAGCAGATGAAGATGTTTTTGACGCGCCTCGGCTTCGGCTCGAGGGCGATCGTTACGGGCGACGTTACCCAGATCGACCTCGCCGAGAACGTACGCTCCGGCCTTGTCGAGGTCCAGGATATCCTCACCGGGACCGAGGGCATCGACTTCGTATATCTAAGCCGGCAAGACGTCGTCCGCCATCCTATCATACAATACGTCGTAGATGCTTACGACGCTTACGAAACCAAGCACCGTGCCGGCCGGCGCGCGGGCGCGGCGCGGGCCGGTAGACGCCGGCCCCGGGGTTACGACGGCGAGAAGGAAAAGGAATAGGTCCGAGTGGCGAGGTTAGCGCGAAGGCTTCGGCTTAGGCTCGGGCGGCTGGTGACGGGGCGGCCCCGGGGCGTCGGCGAGAAGAGAGCCGGGCGGCCGTGGCGTCGCTTGACCGCGAAACGCTTTGCCCTCGGCGCCGCGGCGTTCGTCGCCCTATCGGTGCTCGTGACGCCCGGGCAATTCTTCCGCCGGCCCGAGCTTACCGAAGGGGCTATCGCCCAGGTAGATATTACCGCGCCGTATCGCTTCGCGGTAGAGAAAGACAGGCCGGCGTTACGTCGGGAGCAGGAGGAGGCCGCGGCCAGGGTCCTTCCGGTCTTCCGCGAGAACGCGAGCATCGCCGGTATCGCCGCGGACGAGTTGCGTGAATTCTTCGTTATTCTGGACCAGCTCGCCGATACCTACGCGGTGAAGTCGGCCCGGGAGCGGGACGTATTCCTTGACGAGCTGAGCATCGACTTAAGTCGGGAGACGCTCGTCTTCCTGTTGGCGAGCGAAGACCGCGAGGTAGTGCGGCGTCGTTCGGACGAACTTATGGCCGCCCTCTTTGCGGAAGGCATTTTAGACGACGCCGAGCTGAGCCGGCGGGGCTTCGGCAAGACGATAACGTTGGCGCGGGGGGAGGGGGCGGCCGAGACGATTACGAACGCCGATGAGATATTGAACCCGACGACGGCGGCACGGCGGGCCCGCAAACTTGCGGCGCAGGACCCGGCGCTCACGCCGACCCAGGTCCAAGCGGTAGCGGAAGTCGTAGCCCTTAACGTGCGTCCCAACATTCTCTACGACCAAGTGGAAACCGAGCGCCGGCGGCGGGCCGCCCGCGACGCGGTGGACCCTATCGAACGTTGGGTAGATGAGAACGAGAGGATCGTCGAGCGCAACAAGACGATAACGCGGGACCAACTCCGCGCCGTGGCCGCGCTCTATTCGGGGCGTACGAAAAAAAACCTGGCTGTCTCGTTAGGAGGGCGTTCCCTTTTGGTAGCGGTGGTGTTGACGATCGTCGGTATGTTCTTCGCGCGTTACCGCCGCCTACTGTATGACGACCTCAAGTATTGGTGGATGGTTGCGATCGTGTTGGCGGCGTCTTGTCTCGTCTCCCGCGTCCTCGCGACCTTTTTAGGCGGTTATTCTAACTGGTCGATATATATATTCGCGACTTCCCTCGGGGCGATGCTTATAACTCTTTTAGTGGACGTAGGCTTTGGTTTCGTGATCGCGGTCGCACTCGCGATCCTTGCGGGTGTTATGGGCGGCGTCGAACTCCGGCCGGCGCTCGCCTCCGCGGGCGCCGCGACGGTGGGCGTCTTTCTGGTAGCGAAGCTTCGGCGGCGGTCGGATTTCTATCGCGTCTTCGCCGGCATCGCCGCGGCCGCGACGGCGGCCACCGTCGGCTTCGGCCTTATCGATATGGCGCCGGCGCGCCTTATCGGCGAAGAGATTTGGTGGGGCGTAATCCTGTCGGCGGCGAGCGTCGTCGTGCTCGCGATGTTGCTTCCCCTTTTCGAGATGACGTTTCACGTAGTAACGGACCTTAAGTTGCTTGAGCTCGCCGACCTCAACCAGCCGTTGCTCCGGAAGTTGCTCTTGGAGGCGCCGGGGACCTATCACCATAGCGTCGTCGTGGGGAGTTTGGTAGAGGCCGCGGCGTCCGCGGTGGGCGCCAACCCCTTGCTCGCGCGCGTCGCGGCCTACTATCACGACATCGGGAAGGTCCGCGCGCCCGCCTATTTCGCCGAGAACACCGGCGGCGAGGTATTGCGCCATGAGCACCTCTCGCCCCAGATGAGTACTCTTATTGTGGCTTCGCACACGAAGCAAGGGGCCAAGATGGCGGAGGAGGCGGGCTTGCCGCCGGCCATCGTCGCCGCCATCGCCGAGCACCACGGCACGAGCTTAATATCGTTCTTCTACCGCGAGGCACTCAAGTTGGATGGCCATAACGTCTTGGAGGAGGACGACTTCCGCTACCCGGGGCCGAAGCCGCACAGCAAGGTAGCCGCGATCGTGATGCTGGCGGACGCGGTGGAGTCCGCCTCGCGTTCGCTGGAGGACCCCACGCCCACGAACATCCGCGCGCTCGTGGAGAAGATCGTTTCCGCCCGCGTCGCCGACGGCCAGCTTGACGAGTGCGAGTTGAGCTTACGGCAAGTCTACCTCGTTGCGGAGAGTTTGACGAAAGCGCTCAATAGTGTATTCCATATTAGGCCGACGTACCCGGAAGATGTCGAACAAGCGGTTATCCCGTACCTTTCTACGCATTCCGCCGAAACTAAGTCCAACTGAGCGGCGGCGGCTCGAGCGCGTTATCGGCCGGTTCCGCCGGCTATACGGCGTCCCGGCCGAGGCCGTCGTCGAGGTCACGGTGGCCGACGACAAGCTCTTAACCTCATTGAACGAGAGATACCGGCGGCGCCGCGGCCCGACCGACGTCCTGGCGTTCCCCCTCGGCCGGGAGCCGGCGGAGCCGCCCGAGCTGTGGCTATGGGGTGACATCTACGTCTCGGCCGACCGCGCCCGCGCCCAAGCGGCTGAACGGGGCGTGCCCCTCGTCGAGGAACTCGCCTTTCTCGTGGCGCACGGGCTCCTGCATCTGGCCGACTTCGACCACGATACGCCGGCGCGTGAAGCTGAGATGGCCCGGGCGGCGGCGGCGCTCCTCGAGGTTGGGGGCGAGGAGTAACGGCGGTGGCGGCGACGAAGAAAAACCGGCGCGGCAGACGGCGGCCTCTCTTTCGGGAGAGCGGCCTTGGCCGTTCCTTCAACAGCGCTATCGAGGGGATCGTCTACGCGTTCCGGACGCAACGTAACGTGAAGATCCACCTGTTCGTTACCGCTCTCGTGTTATTCGCCAGTATCTCCCTCTCCATCACCAAGACCGAATTGATACTATTATTACTCACTGTCTCGGTCGTTCTCATCACCGAAATGGTCAATACTTCGTTAGAGCTCATCTTGGATTTAACGGTTGAGCGGTATCACCCGCTGGCGCGCATCGCGAAGGACGTCGCCGCGGGCGCGGTGCTCTTCGCGACGTTGAACGCGGCGCTCGTCGGCTACCTTATTTTCTTCGAGCGGCTCAAGAGCCCGATTCTGACGACGATCGTCACCGTACGGCGGACGCCGGAGCACGTCGCCGTAGCGGCGCTCGCGTTGACGTTAGTGTTGGTAGTGGTGCTCAAGGCCGCGGTGGGGAAGGGGACGTTTCTCCGAGGCGGCCTCCCCAGCGGCCACGCCGCGGTCGCGTTCGGCCTGTGGACCGCGGCGTCTCTCGCGAGCAAAAGCCCCCTTATTGCCGCGATAACGTTGATATTGGCGGTTACGGTGGCGTTGTCGCGCGTTCGGATGGGGATACATTCGGTCCTGGAAGTTGTGGCCGGCGCGCTACTGGGCGTCGGCGTTACGGCCGGGTGTTTTTGGTTCTTGACGTAACCTGAATTCGCCGAAAGGAGAGGATGACGTCGGTGGATGAGCCTCCATTACTAAGCACCGCGGTGGCCTTTTTAGGCGGGTACGTAGTTTTTGCGATAGCGCGGACGGCGATAAGTGTGCACGTGCGCCGGAGCGGCCGCGGGCGCGCGGCCGCGGGCGCCGCGCCGGCGGTAACTACGTCGTTGTTCAACACGCTTTTTTTCGTCGAGGTCTTTTTAATAATCGCCGCCTCGTTCACTTTGGCGTCGGCGCTCGCGGTCCGTTTCCCGATGGTTCCCCGGGCCGTGGCGTGGCTTGGGTGCGCGGTCGTTTTATACGTCGGCCGGGCGTTGGCGCGGGTGGTTCTTCCCGCCGGCGCGGCCGCGGTCGTGGGGCGGTTCCTGAGACCCGTCGGCCGTCTCGTATACCTTTTACTATGGCCGTTGTTCGCCGCGGCGACGGCGGCGGGCCGGGCGTTGGCGCGGCTCACGCGGCCCGGAGTTGATGCCCGGGCGGTATCGCCGGCGGCCGAGGCCGCGCCCGCGGAAGATGGCTCGGCGTCGGGTCTGGCGGAGGATGAACAGGAGATGATCAACGGGATCTTCAGCATTCGCGAGACCGTCGCGCGGGAGGTGATGGTTCCCCGCGTCGAAATGGTAACGGCGGACGTACGTGACCCGGTCCCCGAAGTCAAGCGCCTTGTTGTCGCGAAGGGTTTCTCGCGCATCCCGGTGGTAGACGAGTCGCCGGACAAGATCTTGGGCATCCTCCACGCCAAGGATATCTTCAAACTCGAGGAGACCGGCGGCGAACTCCGCTCGGTATTACGCAAGCCGGTTTTCGTTCCCGAGACGAAGAAGGTGAACGAGCTCTTGCGGGAGTTCCGGGCGGCTAAAACTCAACTCGCGATCGTCGTGGATGAATACGGCGGGACCGCCGGCCTTATCACCCTCGAGGACGTGTTGGAGGAGATCGTCGGCGAAATCCAGGATGAATACGACGCCGACGTGGAGTTGTTGGAGAAGGTCGGTGAGCGCGAGTGGCTGGTCGCCGGGCGGATGGACATCGGCGAGCTCAACGAAGAGCTCGGCCTGGAGATTCCCGAAAGTGAGTTCGAGACGGTGGGCGGTTTTATTTCCGACCTGGGCGGTAAGGTCCCGGCGGTCGGCGAACGGTTGAACTTCGGCGTGCTCGCTTTCGAGGTAACGGCCGCGGACGAACGCCGGGTGAAACAAGTTCGGCTCACTTTTACGGGAGAAGGAGCGACCGGCGCGGGGGATTAAGCTTGACTCGGGCCGAGCCGTAAGTTATTAATCATGAAAAACCGCGACGGGAGAAGGGACGATGGCTATGAACTTTAAGTATATGGGAAAACGGTTGGCCGCGGGCCGTGCCGCGCTGGCGGCGGCGGCCTTGCTGGGTGCCCTCTCGGCGGCGCCGGCCTTCCCCCAGGAGGATTTCGTCCCGGAGGGGGAGACGTACGTTATCGAGACGCCCACCGCCTGGACGCGCCTGCGGGGCGAATACGCCGCCAACCTGGGCGTAGAGCCGTTCGTCGTGCGGGGCGAACTCGGCATCCTCGATTACCTGACGTTCGGCGTCTCCTACGGCGGCGCGGACGTCTTCGGCAACGCGACGCCGACGATGAACCCCCGCCCGGGTTTCCAGGTAAAGTTCCGCTTTACCAACGGCGGCGAATGGATGCCCGCGCTCTCCGCCGGCTACGACGACCAAGGACACGGCCGGTATTACGAATACGATCCCTACATCCTACGCCGTACCGGCAACAAAGTCGCCTACGAACGTTATCAGTTCAAGGCCAAGGGTTTCTATGGCGTGATTTCTCAAGAGCTCGAGTTGCTGGGCGCCCTCGGCCTTCACGCCGGCGTCTCCTACAATCTGGCCGAAACCAAGGACGACAACGGCGCCGACGTCTTCGGCGGCTTGGAGAAAACCTTGGGGCCCCATATTATGCTCCTGGGCACCTACGATATGGCGTTGAACGACAACGACACTGATGCGCTCGGGATGGGCCGGGGTTACCTGGACGCGGGCGTCCGGTGGCGCGTCGTCGAGACCCTCAACCTGGAGTTCTGGCTTACGAATTTACTCGAGAACCAGACGACGAAGTTGGGTCACGAGGGTGCCTATTCCCGTATGTTCTACGTAACGTATATCGACTCGTTCTGAGGTAACGCCGCGGCGATGGCGGTCGATACGAAGGAATTTACGCTCGACTTTGAAAAGCCCCTCGTAGCTTTGAAGGAGCAGGTAACCGCCCTTAGGGCCGCGGCCGAGGGGGGCGACGGCGCCGCGCGCGAAGAGCTCGCCGCGCGCGAGGAAGAGCTCGAAGCCAAGCGCGCCGAAGTCTACGCCGCCCTCACCCCGTGGGACCGCGTCCAGCTCGCCCGACATCCCCAACGGCCCTATACGATGGACTATATCCAACGTTTCATCGAAGGGCCTCTCGAGCTCCACGGCGACCGCCTCTTCCGCGACGACCGGGCGATTATCTGCGGCCTGGGGTGGTTCCGCGGCCGCCGCGTCGCCTGGATGGGCCATCAGAAGGGCCGCAAGACCGCCGACAAGATACGCCATAACTTCGGCTCGGCTCACCCCGAGGGTTACCGCAAGGCGCTCCGGGTAATGAAGCTCGCCGATAAGTTCGGCCTGCCCATAATCTCGCTCCTCGATACCGCGGGAGCCTACCCCGGCCTCGAGGCCGAGGAGCGCGGCCAGGCCGAGGCCATCGCCCGCAACGTCCTCGAGATGTTCAACCTCCGCGTCCCGCTCGTCGTCGCCGTCATCGGCGAAGGCGGCTCCGGCGGCGCCTTCGGCATCGGCGTCGGCAACCGCGTCCTCATCCAGGAATACGCCTACTATTCCGTCATCTCGCCCGAGGGGTGCGCCGCCATCCTCTGGCGGGACCGGGCCTACGCGCCCGACGCCGCGGCGGCCCTAAAGATTACTGCCGGCGACCTCGAGCGCCTCGGCGTCGTGGACGAAATCGTAAAGGAGCCCCCCTACGGCGCCCACCGCGACCACGACCTCGCCGCCGAGCTGTTGGCCGATGCCCTCGAGCGCCACCTCGCCGAGCTCGAGAAGATGTCCGGCGACGAGCTCCGAAGCCAGCGCCGCGAGAAGTTCCTCGCGATGGGGTTCTTTGAGGAGGGTTCATTAGTATCGGGTGAGTAGCAACCGGTATTAGAGCTTGTGAGGAAATACAATCCATATAGGAATATATTTTATTATTACCGGGGACCCGGATATAAAAAAGAAGGTCAATTCGATAAGCAGATAGAGGACAATACTACGAAGGCCCTCGTTAACGTTTTAGAGAATTGCCGGCCGGGGTTGTTGAAACGTTTCCTCGTAATCGCCGGTATTGATATCAGGATAAGAAAACCCCTCGGATATGACCTCCAGGTTGGGGCTTTATTAAGCCGCCCCGACGCGGAAATTAAAACAGGTAATGAAACGGTTTTTATTGAGAGCAAAATAGGTTCCGCGCTCGAAGAAGGGCAAATCGAAAGGCATTTAGAAACAAAAGGTTTTTTAGTTTGTATAACCCCTAGGGATGAAGACCGCGTAGTTATTAAGCGATTTAACAAAAGCAATTTAAAATTCATTACTTGGAGAGAATTGTACGTCGCTTTTGATGAATACCGAAAACTTTCCCAAGACGAGGTATCTAATTTTGTTATCAACGAATTTTTGGAATATTTGGAGGCTATAAGCATGGCTCCGTTTACCGGATGGAAAAAAGCGGATTTCGAGGCTTTCTTAAATATCGAGGATGACCCCAAGCGAGAACTTCGAATACGGGTTAAAGAAAATTTTAAACAATACCTTTTCGAACTCAAAGAACTGATAGGAGAGGTAGGATTATACGGAGAGCTAGTACCGAGCGTAGGTTTAATAAAGAAAGATTCCACTTCGGTATGGGGAGTATTATGTAAGCCGCCCGTCGATGAAAAAGTCCAAAAACCACATTTTAACTTTTGGTTAAACTCCGACGAATTCGGTCTGGGGATCCAGATAGAGGGTAAAGGCCCGGCGCGTAAGATGAGAGGATATATAAAATCGAATACCGAAAAGTTTATTAAAATATTGAAGAAGTTAAGAGAATTTAATTTGATTATTCTTAAAAGGGTTAATCCGACGGGAAGACCGAGAGGTTTTCATGGTGTCGAAGTTTTAAAGCTTCGATTAGGCCGAGATATTTCTAACAAAGACGTGGAATATATAATTAGTAAAATCGACCAGTATAAGTTGTTCATAATACATTGCGGCGTATCTTTCAAAAGGAATGAGGACGTACTAAGTAGGGAATCTTTCTTGAGAAAGAGTGCCCAATTGATGGAAAAGTTAAGCGAATACTATAGCTTCTCGTGGGGCAAGCCAAATTAAACGTTAACGGTACTTATAGAGTGAAGAGTCGGCGCCTGTCCTTAAGGGTCGGAAGTTGTCGTTATGTTGTATTCGCGTAAAAAGCGTAGTAACGGGGATTGCGTCGGGGTTTCCCTTCGCGTCCGCTACGCCGAGACGGATGCGATGGGCGTCGTATATTATGGCCGTTACTTTGAGTATTTCGAGGACGGCCGCGTCGCCTACCTCCGCGAACGCGGCGTCCCTTACTCGGAGATGGAGCGCGCGGGCGTCTTTATGCCCGTCGCCGAGGCGTATTGTAAATATCGGGCGCCGGCGCGCTTCGAGGACGAACTCACCGTCGAGGCGCGCGTCAGCGAGGCCGGCCGGGCCCGCGTCCGCTTCGACTACGTCATCCGGCGCGGCGACGAAGTATTGGCCGAGGGTTACACCGTGCACGCCGCGCGCGGCCGCGACGGCCGGCCCGTTCGCATCCCGCCGGCGTGGGCCGAGCGGCTGGGCTTTCCGGGGAGATAGAGAGGTCGCCTACCAATGCATTCGCTGGTGAGAACCTTACGGCTCGGGGCGTTTCTCGGGGCTGGCTTCGCGGCCGGCGCGGGGGCCGCGGCCGCCGGCGGCGGCGCCGCCGGCGCCTGGCTCGACTTGGGCGGCGGCGCCCGCGCCGCGGCGATGGCGAACGCCTTCGCCGCGCTGGCCGACGACCCCTCCGCCCTTTTCTTCAACCCCGCGGGGCTCGACCAAATCCCCGGCGTCCAGGCCCAACTCACGTATCACCGCCCCTACGGCCGCGTCGCGGACATCTCCTACGCCAACGCGGCCCTCTCTTATAATATGTCCGGCCGCGGCTTTGCCCTCGGGACCTTCGGCGCGGGCGTGAACTACTTCCGGGCCGGCGGCATCCCCGAGGCCGGCGCCCTCGGCCTGACCGGGCGGACCTTCTCCGACTACGAGATGGCGCTCGTTCTCGGGTGGGGGAAGGCCCTGGGCGGCAACGTCGTCGCCGGCGAGGAGCCGCGGTATCACTTCGGCCTGGCCGCGAAGATCATCTCGACCAAGATTTACGAATACGCGGACGGCGGCTTCGGCCTCGACGCCGGCTTTCTCTTCCGGCCGTTCCCGCCGGTCCGGGTAGGCGTCGCGTTTGCCAACGTCGTAGCGCCCAACATCGAACTCCTCAACATTCGAGATATCTACCCGGCTACGGCGCGTTTGGCCGCGGCCTACGACTTCGCCCCCGGCTTCGTCGCGACGGTAGAGGGCCGGGTACGTAAAGATGGCGATACGGGCGTAGCCGTGGGCGGCGAGGCCGCCCTCGGGCGGTCCATAGTTCTGCGGGGCGGTTACCGGTATCCCGAGAAGATGCCCGCCGCGGGGCTGGGCGTGAAGGTCTCCCGCTACGGCTTTGACTTCTGCTGGCGGCCCCACCGCGACCTCGGCGACTCGCTGGTCGCTACCGTCGCCGCGGCCTGGTGAGGGGCGTGTGCTTGTGAAGAAACGCGACAAGGGTCCTTTGTATCAGGAGTTAGGCCGGCGGATAGTCGGCCTATCTTATTGATAATAAAGGGCATTTGGAGTTAGGGGCAATAAATCTCTTGAAAAAGGCCGTCATAATCGTATAATATGAAAAGCGAAGCTAATTAACGAATATACGCGAGACCGGGGACAGGGTCGCGTGCGGCCGAGCGGCGGCGGGAGCCGTCGGGGTCGTGGGCGGTCCACCGGTGGCGATATAAAGGATGCCAGAGTGGTAGTTGGGACAAAGAGTAGGAGGTTGCGCGCCGGCTCGAGCCGCCGATGCTATGGCGGGACGGCGCGCGCTTCGGCCGCCTGCGGGACCAGCCGCCCAACTTGTCCTGCCGCGTTCTCGCCGGGAGGTTACGATGTTATCACCCATACAAACCTTGCTGTCTTTATTGGCAGCGGTGGTCGCGGCGGGCGCGATAGCCTTTTGGTTGGGCTATGTCGTCCGGCGGCGCGTCGCCGAATCTAAAATTAAAACTGCGGAGAAGATAGCCGCTAAGATAACGGAGGAAGCAGAGAGAGAAGCGAATAATAGAAAGAAGTCGGCGTTACTCGAAGTAAAAGATGAAGTTTTCAAACTTAAGGAGGAAGCGGAACGAGAGACCCAACTACGGCGTGTTGACCTTAAAGAAGTCGAGGCCCGTATTCGGCAGAAGGAAGAAGCGCTGGAGCGGCGCGTCGAGAGTTGCGACCGTAAAGAGCAAAGCCTTGCTGACCGCGCTCGTGCTTTCGAGCGGCACGAGGCTACCCTCAAGGCCAAAGAAGAAGCGCTCGCCCGTAAGACCGAAGAACAGAACCGGATGTTGGAGCGCATCGCCGGGATATCCGCGGCCGAGGCCAAAGAGATTTTGATGAACAACCTCGCGGCCGTCGCCACCCGCGATGCCGCGCGGACGATCAAGGAGATTAAGGACCGCGCCACCGCCGAGGGCGAACGGATCGCCCGCAATACCATAAGTCTCGCTATCCAACGCTGTGCTTCCGAGCACGTGGTAGAGAGTACCGTCTCGGCTGTAGAGCTCCCCAACGACGAGATGAAGGGCCGCATTATCGGTCGCGAGGGCCGTAACATACGGGCCATCGAGGCCGCGACGGGCGTGGACCTTATCGTGGACGACACGCCCGAGGCGGTCATCGTCTCGGCGTTCGACCCCGTCCGCCGGGAGGTCGCCAAACGCGCTCTCGAGCGGCTCATTGTAGACGGCCGCATCCACCCCGGCCGCGTCGAAGAGGTCGTCGCGAAGGTCCGCGAAGAGCTCGATCGCGAGCTGGCCGAAGTCGGCGAGGAGTCCATCCTGGAATTGAACTTGAACGAGATGGACCCGGAATTGGTGCGAACGCTGGGCCGTTTGAAGTATCGCTCCTCTTACGGTCAGAACGTCCTCGGCCATTCCAAGGAGGTAGCCTACCTCGCCGGGATGATGGCGAGCGAGCTCGGCCTGCCCGCCACCCTCGCCCGGCGCGCCGGCCTCCTCCATGATATTGGGAAGGCGGTGGACCACGAAGTAGAAGGGAGCCATCCGCAGATAGGCGCCGAGCTATTACGTAAATTTAACGAGACCAAGGAAATCGTGAACGCGTGCGAGGCGCACCACGGGAGGGCCGAGCCGGCGACGGTCGAGGCGGTATTGGTCGCCGCGGCCGATGCCATCAGCGCCGCGCGCCCGGGCGCCCGACGCGAGTCCCTCGAGTCCTACATTAAACGTATTACGAAGCTCGAGGAGCTTGCCGATTCCTTCGCCGGCGTCGCGAAGGCCTACGCCATTCAAGCCGGCCGGGAGGTCCGCGTCATCGTCGAGCACGACCGGGTGTCCGACGTCGAGGCCGAGGAGCTGGCGCGCCGCGTCGCCCAGAGCATTGAAAAGGAGATGGAGTATCCCGGCAAGATAAAAGTCGTTGTTATCCGGGAGACGCGCGCGGTGGACTACGCGAAGTAACGTACGCCGCGCGGCGAAGCGCCGGCCCGCCCGGGCCGGCTTTCGCTTCCCCGCCGCCGCGATTTCGTTTGGCGGCGCCGCCGCGGATATGTTAAATATGTGAGGGGTGTTAATCGTTATGGGGACCGAAAATAATGCCGAAAAGGCCCGCCGGGCGGCGTCGCTCACCCAACGCGGCGTCGAACTTTTCTTCCGCGGCCACTACGCGGAGGCGCTCGGCTTCATAGACCGCGCCATCGCGCTCGCGCCGGACTTCGCCCGGGCCTACGCGGCCAAGGCCGTCTGCTGTGCTCAAATGGGGGAGCCGCGCGCCGGCGTCGAGCTTGCGGAAAAGGCCTTGGCCCTCGAGCCGGACTTCGCCGTCGCCTATACCATTCGGGGCCTGTGCCGCGGCCGCTTAAAGGACCACGAACGCGCCGTCGCCGATTACCTCACCGCCGTCAAGCTGGTGCCGGACGACTTCCGCGTATATTACAATTTTGCCTGTTACTGGGCCGAGTGTGGCGAAGAGGAGCTGTGCCGGGAGTATTTGGAACACGCCTTCGCCCTTACTGACGCCGGCTTCGGCGACGTAGCGGTCCTCGACCCGGACCTCGCTCGTTACAGCGGCGCCGCGTGGTTCCGCGAGCTGTTGGCCAACCTTAAGCGCCGGGCGGCCGGCGCGCGAGGCGAAGACGAGGGCGAAGATAAACGTTGAGCGCTCGTTGGTGAAAATCCTGTTTATCGGCGACGTCGTCGGGCGGGTGGGCCGGCGGTTGGTGACGGCGAAGGCCGCCGCGCTGGCGAACGCCCGGGGCGTTTCGCTCGTTATCGCCAACGTGGAGAACGTCGCCGGCGGCGCGGGCGTTACGCCCGAGACCGTCGCCGAGGTGATATGCGCGGGCGTGGACGTCGCGACTTCGGGCAACCACGTCTTTGCTCACCGGGGGACCGTCGAGCAGATGGCGGATATGCCCGCTCTC
>CAZJNB010000004.1:0-24263 GCA_964547385.1 uncultured bacterium | reverse complement strand
GTATCCGGCCTATGTCGCGGGTGAAGACGCCGGCCTGCAGGCCGTAGCGGGAGTCGTCGGCCAACGCAACGGCCGCGGCGAAGTCGTCGTAGGGCTCGACCAAAACGACGGGCGCGAACGCCTCCCGATAACTCAACTTGGCCTCGCGCGGGCAGGCCGCGACGACCGTCGGCGCGAAGCGGGTCCCCTCGCGCGCGCCGCCCGTAAGGACTTCGGCGCCCGCGGCCGTCGCCTCGGCGAGCCACTGCTCGACGCGCGCCGCCGACGCGTCGTCGACCATACTTCCGATGTCGGCCTCCTCGTCCAGCGGCGGGCCTACGCGGAGCGCGGCCGCTCTCGCGACGAGCGACGCCACGAAGTCGTCGTAGCCGGGCCGGTGGATATAGACGCGTTGGACCGAGATGCACGATTGGCCGGCGACGCCGAAGGCCCCGGCGGCGACCCGCGCGACCGCGCGCTCGAGGTCGGCGTCGGAATGGATAATAGTCGCCGCGTTCCCGCCCAGCTCCAAGCACACTTGTTTGCGGCCTGCCGCCGCCCTCAGCCGCCACCCCACTTCTTGCGAGCCGGTGAAGGTCAGCACCGCGAAACGCTCGTCGCCCACCATCGCCTCGGCTTCGCCGCCCGGCATCGGCAGCACCGAAATCTGCCGGGACGGCGCTCCCGCCGCCAGCGCCAGGGCGCCGAGTTTTAACGCCGAGAGCGGCGTCGCCGACGCCGGCTTGATGACGATGGGCGCGCCGCACGCGAGGGCCGGCGCGAGCTTGTGGGCGACCAAGTTTAGGGGGAAGTTGAAAGGCGTTATCGCCAGGACCGGGCCCCGCGGGAAGCGCCGGACGATGCCGAACCGGCCCCGGCCGGCGGCGTGCGCGTCCAACGGCACGACCTCGCCCTCCAGTTGGCTCGCCGCCGCCGCCGCCGCGGCGCACGTAAAGACGCACCGGCCCACCTCGCCGCGCGCCTCCTTTATGTTCTTCCCGGCCTCCAACGCCAACGTCCGCGCCAGCTCCTCCGCGTTTTCCTTCACCAGCGCCGAAAGGAGGTTCAGCGTCTCGACGCGCTCGTAGAGCGGCGGCGCCTCGCCTCCTGCGAAGAACTCGCTCGCCGCGGCCGTCGCCGCCTCCACGTCCGCGGCCGTCGCCCGCCAGCTCGTGCCGACCGCTTCGCCGTCGAAGGGACAGCGGACGGGGAGCTCCTCTCCGGCTCGGCGCCGCTCCCCCGCGACAATATACTCCTCGCTAATCATAGCCAAACCTCCTCGACCTTACCGTAGGCCGGCGCGCCGTCTCAGTATCCACTCTCCCAGCAAGAAGAGCAGCGCCGCCGGAAACGCGAGCCACGCGGGCCAAAGCCGCCGGCGCGTTCGCGTCCGTTCCCGCGGCGCGGCCCGCACGATGTCGGCCGCCGCCGCGGCCAACGCGGCGCCGTCGCCCTCATCGAAATAGCGGCCGCCCGTCGCCGCGGCCAACGCCCGTAGCGGCGCCGGCCGCGCCCGGAACGCCGCGTATTCCGCCGCGGAAGGCGTCGCCATAATCGCCGCCTTCTCGACGTCGACGCCGCTCGGGGTCGGGAGCCGGGCCGTAACTTCGTAGCGGCCCGTCCGCGGCAACTCGGCGTCGCCGGCCCACAAGTCCGCACCCACGTTCGTGAGGGCCAGCGGGCGGACGTTGCCGCCCGGGCCGGCGAGCGAGGCCGTCGGCTCCGCCGCGGCGCGACACGTTACCTCCACCGTCTCCCCCGGCGCGACGATGCGGCGACTTACGGCGAGCGCCCGCGCCCCTTCCTGGTAGAGCGAGAGGACGAGCGCCGCGGCCAGCTCGGCTTCGTCGTCGCCGCCGCGGAGCTGCCACTTGAACAGACCGCCCGCCGATAACAGCGCCACCCGCCCCAAGCCGTAGGGCATAAAGACCAGCGCGGGCGTGCCGTCCGGCGCCTGCCACGCCGGCGTCGCTCCCTCCTTCAGAACGCCCAAGCGCCAGACGTGGCTCGCGCGCGGCGCCGCCGCCCCCACCGTTACGGCGCCCGGGAGCGATGTCGCCGTCAAAGGCCCGCCCGGCACTTCTTTTGCTTGGGTGACGTCGCGCACCGGTAATAGTCTCCCGAGAGCGCCGGACGTCAACGCCGCGAGGTCCACCGGCCGCGCGGTGATGACGAAGAGGAGGCCGCCGCCCGCGGCGACGACGCGTTCCAACGCGTCGCCGGCCGCACCGGTCAACTTGGCCGCGCGCGGATTGCCTACGACGACGATGTCGCTTTCCGCGGGCGCGGGCCGGCCGGAGGATATGCTCCGGTCGCCCACGTCCAGGCGGTAGCCGAAGTCGAAGTCGGCGTTCGTCGCCAGCGCGCGCCGCAGGAACGCGAAGTCGGCGTCGCCCGCCATTTCCCAATACCATATACGGAGCGGCCTCGCCAGAACACGCGTATGAAACCAGCGCTCGCCCGCCCCCGGCGCGACGCGGAGCCGGTAGAATCGGTCGCCGGGGCCGGTCGCTTTCACCTTCGCGTGGACCTCGCCCCGGCCCGGGCCGACGGCCAGGCGGTACGTTCGTTCGGCCGTCTCCCCTTCGGCGACGGAAACCGCGGCCGTATCGCCGGCGCCGAGCGTCGAGAAATATCGGACGCGGACGTCGAACGAAGTTCCGGCGGTAACCGTCGCGGGCGCGTCCACGCCGGTGATGAAGACGCGGCCGGGCGGCGGCTCGACGCCCACCGCCATCGTCAAGCAAGGAGGTAGGCCTTCGGACGCGGGCGGCGCGTCCCAAGCGCCGTCGCTCAATACGACGACGGCCGCCAGGCCGTCCGGGCCGAAACGCGCGGCCAACTCGGCGAGGGCGCCGCCCGCGTCGGTGCGGGCGCGCGGGCCTTCCTTCACCGCGGCCTCGTCGGGGACGTATTCGCCCCAGGGCCGGCGCGCCGCGGCGAAGTCGTAGAACCGATAGGACCCGCCGTTCGCCTGCACCGCGGCGGCGACGCCGCGCGCGACGGCCAGCGCCCCGGCGAGGCGCGGTTGGCCGCCGGCCGCGAAGTCCATACTCGCCGACGAGTCCACCAGGACCGCGACCGGCGGACCGACGCGGGCCGCGCCGCGGAACTCGACCGCGGGCCCGAGCACGTAAAGTATTACCGCGGCGACGGCGCCGAGCCGTAAGAGTAGGAATAGTACCCACGAGCGGGCCGCGACCAACCCGCGGAGGCGGAGGGCGCCGTAGGCCGCGGCCGCGGCGGCCAGCGCCGCCGCCACCGCCGCTAGCCACCAATAGGATAGGGGCTCGAATGCTATCGCCATAGGACGTCGCGGTTGCGGGCGACCTCGTTTTTAATTATAATATAGCCGTATAGCTACGACAAAGGAAATTGGCGACTACGCCCGGCGAGAGAGCGAGCGGCTCTACGCCGGCGGGCGGTGGCGGCTAAGCGACACGTTACCGCCGAAGCACGCCCTCGGGCCTTTGGGGTGGTTCGTATGGCGGACGCTTAGGCGTTTCGCGGGCCCGGGGGACTACGATACGCTCATCGACGTAGGCGGCGGCGAAGGGTACTTCGCGGCGCGGTGGCCCGGCGCAGGGCGCAGGGTCGTCGTGGACTGCGTTGCCTCGGCGCTCGCCGTTGCCCGGGCGCGCGGCCTCGCCGCGGTCGTAGGCGATGCCCGGCGACTCCCGCTTCGCGGCGGCGCCGCGGACGTGGTATTATTTTCCGACGTATTGGAGCACCTCGCGCCCGGAGACGTCGCCGTCGCCCTCGCCGAGGCGGCCCGGGTGATGAAGCCGGGCGCGGTAGCGCTGGTCAACTCGTCCTGTTTCGGCGTCTATCTAAGACGATGGCTTAGGCCGGCGCCGGGCCAACCGCGCCTGGACGCGGACGACCTGGCGGACGGCCACCACAGCCGGCTCACGCCGCGGGAGTGGAAGGCCGCGTTCACGGCCGCGGGCCTAACGATAAGAAGGCGCCGCTACTTCAAGCACCTGTTCCAGCCGTTGGCGGCTCTGCTGGTCCGGCGGCGGGCCGCAGGCGGCTCGGGCGGGCGGCGTGAAAACAAAGAGGAGTTATTACGGCGTCCGTGGGCCCGGGCGGCGAACGCCGTCCGGATATGGCTCACCGCCTGGGACGCGTTCCTCTTCAACTTCGTCCCCGGCGGCGCGGTGATATATAAATTGGAGAAATGACGGGCACCCTCACAGCCCTCTTCCTGGTGCCGCCGCTCGGGCCGGGCGACTTCGCGACGCAGACGGACGCGGTCCTGGCGCGGTGCGCGGGTATCTTCACGAAGACGGACTACGTCGTGCCGCCGCTCGGCTTGGCGTATTGCGCCGCCGCGGTGGAACGGTGGGCCGGCGCCGAGGTGGATTTGGTCGACGCGGTCGCGGGCCGAAATCCGCCCGAGGAGATATTGGCCGCGGTGGCCGCGGCGAAGCCGGACCTATTATACGTCGCCGCCGGGACCTCCACGGTAGCGCGCGACCTGGCGTTTCTCGCCGCGGCGAAGGAGGTTTCGCCCACGACGCGGACGGCCGTGATGGGGACCCACGTTACGGCGCGGCCGGCCGACGGCTTTGCGGCGCCGGGCGCCGACTTCGTCATCCGCGGCGAGCCGGAGGCGACGTGCGCGGAGCTCGCGCGCGCGGTCGCCGGGGAGATTCCCCTCGCGGCCGTAGCCGGCCTGAGCCGGCGGGAGGACGGCGGCGTAGTCCACAACCCGGCGCGGCCGCTCTTGGCGTCGTTGGACGAGCTACCCCACCCGGCGCGGCGTTTCTTTCGCCCCTACCGCTACGAGCCGCCGTTTATACGCTCCGGTCGTTTCGATATAATATTGACGTCGCGGGGTTGCCCCTATCGGTGTAATTACTGTTCGACGGGCGCCTATTACGGCCGGAAGATAAGGTTCCGTTCCGCCGGCGACGTCCTCGCGGAATTGCGCGAGATGGTGGAGGAGGAAGGCGTGCGCCAAGTCGGCTTTTGGGACGACACGTTCACCATCGGCAAGCGGCGGGTGATGGACATCTGCGGGCGCATCGAGCGCGCCGGCCTGGCGTTCTCCTGGATGTGTATGTCGCGGGTCGACACCGTGGACGAGGAGATGTTGGCGGCGCTTCGGCGCGCCGGTTGTTATCTGGTTATCTACGGCGTCGAGTCCGGCTCGCCGAAAGTGTTGGCGCGGATGGGAAAGGGGACGACGGTGGCGCAGGCGCGGCGGGCGTTCGAGATGACGGCGCGCGTCGGCCTGGAGGCCGCGGCGTTCTTTATGTTCGGCAACCTGGGCGAGGAGGCCGAGGATATGCGCGCGACGGTCGAGCTCGCGAAGGAGTTGGACGCGGCGTTCGCCTCCTTCAACGTCGCGACGCCCTACCCGGGGACCGAGTTCTATGAACAAGTGAAGGCGACGTTGGGAGACGGCTTCGCCGGCTACGACGCGCGGCGCGCGGTCTACGGCGACGCGGCTCTGCTTGAGTATTACATAAGGAAGGCTTACCGGGAATTCTACCTTCGGCCCGGCTACGTGTGGCGGCGTCTGCGGCGGGTCCGCTCGCCGGCGGACCTGGCGCGGGCCGCGAAGGCCGGCGCGGACGTAGTGCGGCGTTACGTCTTGGGGGGAGCGTAATGGCTGAGGCAAACGACGAGATGCGGGACGAACACTGGTCGGAGCGGCCGGCGTGTAGCCACGCCGAGTGCACCGCGAGCGCGCTGAGTTTTGCGCGCCACTGTTGGGCGCATCTCCCCGACCAGGACGCCTACGTGGAGAGTCTGCGGGCGAAAGCGGCGTCGCTCGCGGGCTTGGCGGGGTTAAACTTACAGGGCGCGAGGCTCGTCTCGGTCGCGGGCCCGCGGCCGAACTTCGCCGGCGCGAACCTACGGGGCGCGGACTTCGCCGGCGGCGACTTCGCGGGCGCGGACTTCACCGACGCCGAGATGGAGGGGGCGACGCTCCGCGGCGCGAGGCTCGCCCACGCCGATTTTTCGGGCGCCGATATGCCGTTCGCGAACCTGCGCGGCGCGGACCTCTCGCGCGCGCGCTTCCGAGAGACGACGCTGACGCAGAGCGACTTCGCCGGCGCCCGGCTTAGCCACGCGGAAGTCGAGGATACGGACTTGGCCGGGGCGTGCCTGAAAGACGCGGACCTGGCCGGCGCCGGCCTCCGGCGCGTCTCCCTGCGGCGGGCGGACTGCGCCGGCGCGGCGTTTGTCGGCGCCCGGTTGGAGAACTGCGACGTCGGCGGCGCGGACCTAAGGCGCGCCGACCTCTACGGCGCCCTTTTCCGGGAGACGGATTTAGGACGCGCGGTCCTGCCGGACGACCTTATTGTGAAAAACGACGAGGAGGGCAAGTTCGACGACGCCGCGGAGGTCTACGCGGAGCTCAAATTAAACTTCCGTCAGTTCGGCCGCTCGGGGTTGGCGGAGACGGCGCTCTACCGGGAGATGGTCGCCCGGCGCCGCGGCCGGCTGCGCGGCCGCAAGGACTGGCGGCCGTGGGCGCTCTTCCGGCACGCGCTCGACTTCGTCTTCCTGGACTTCTACGCGGGCTACGGGACGAAGCCGTGGCGGGTAGCCTACGCCCTTATCGGCGCGTGGGCCCTCTTCTCCCTCTATTACTACCTGTTGCCGTTCTTCGGCGGCCTCGGCGTCGGCGTCGTAAGCTATCTGGACCCGGGCGGCAGCGTCGCGCCGCTCGCGGACCTGAGCTGGGCCAGCCTCCAACGGTGCCTCTACTTCTCGTTCGTTACGCTCACGAAGCTGGGCTTTACGTCGTACGAGCCCTACGGTTGGGCGAAGGTCGCCGCCGGGCTGGAGGGTTCGTTCGCTATCGTCTCCTACACCATATTATTAGTGAGCATCGCCCGGAAGATCTGGAGGTAGGAGCTCAGCCGAAGCACCGGGGCCCTCGTTGGGTGCCGGCGCAAGAGCTATGTTATAATAATAAGGTTAGGTTATGAAAATCGCGCTCTGTTTTCCGCCCTGGACCGTTAAGGAAGTCTTCACCGGCAATTTGGGCCTGTTCGTCGGCGGCCGGTGGCATCCGCTCGGGCTGTTGTCCGTCGCCGCGGCGCTCCGCGAACGGGGCCACGACGTCCGCTTCTTCGACGGCGGCTTTATGACCACCGACGAGATGATGGCCGAGCTCAAGGCGTTCGGGCCGGCGATGGTGGGGATGTACCTTACGACGTTTTTATGGGCGTCGATGAACCGGCTCGCCGAGCGCATCCGCCGCGAGATGCCGGGCGTCCACGTCAACGTCGGCGGGCCGCTCGCGAGCGGCTGGAAGGACCGGGTCCTCCGCAAGGCGCCGTACGCCGACAGCGTTACGGTCGGCGAGGGCGAAGTGACGGGCGACGTCCTCGCGCGGACGTTGGCGGCGGGCGGCGACCTCGCCGGCGTCGAGGGCATCGCCTACCGCGACGACGGCGAGGTGCACCTCAATCCGCCGCGGCCGCGCATCGAGGACATCGACGCCCTGCCCTTGCCGGCGCGCGACCTCCTGGACGACGTTGGACGCTACGTCCCGCCGCTGGGGAGCTACCGCCGCCTGCCGGCGATGTATATGTATACGTCCCGCGGCTGTAACGGCGAATGCATCTTCTGTTGGCAGTTAAACGCCGAGGGCGAGTGGCGCTCCCGTAGCGCCGCGAAGGTCCTCGAAGAGATAGACCATATCTACACAACTTACGGCGTCAAGGAAATTCGCTTCTTCGACGACAACCTGGTCTACGACAAGGAGCGGATTCACGCCATCCTCGACGGCATTATCGAGCGCGACTACGACCTGACGTTCTACGGCTCGGCGCGCGTCGATAACATCGACCGCGACATCCTCCATAAGATGAAGAGGGCGAAGTTCTGGGGAATTCTCTACGGCATCGAGTCCGGCGTCCAGTCGAGCCTCGACGCGTTGGGGAAAGGGACGACCGTCGAGCAGAACCGCCAGGCGGTGGCGTGGGCGCGCGACGCGGGCCTGTGGACCGTTACGCCCTTCATCTTCGGCGCGCCCGGCGAGACCTACGAGGACGCGCTGGCGTCGATACAATTCGCGATCGATATCGACGCCGACATCGTCAACTTCCACGCGCTGGCGCCGTTCCCGGGCGCCGAGCTCTACGAGCACCACGAGCGATACGGCCGGATACCGACGGACAACGTCCTCGACTACACGTTCGAGGGGTGCGCCTTCGTCCCCTTCACGATGACCCGCGAACAGCTCCAGGAGGTCCGGCGCCTGGCGTTCAAGCGCTTCTACCGCCGCCCTGGTTATATGTGGAAACGCCTGAAGATGATCCGGAGCTGGACGGACCTCAAGGTCCTCCTCGCCGGCGGCTTCGCCTTCCTCCTGACGTCGCTGTTCAAGAAAGAGTTCACGCCCCACGGCACCCAGGTCTAAGCGGCGACGCGCGCGCAAGCAGAGGGCCGGCCGCGCGCGAACGGCTCGGGCCGCGCCCTCGGGGGAAACGACGTCAAGGCCTTACGAACAGCTGTCGCCCTAACGGTCCTCGCCGCGGCCGCGGCCGGCGCTAGCGGCGACGCCGCTCTCACGTATAAAGTAACGCTCTCCTATCAGAACGCGCGCGAGTTTCTGGCCGCGGTCGTGTTGGCGCTCTTCTTCGTCGCCGACGACGAGGTGGCCTGGCGGGAGGACGCCGGCGGCCGGGTTACGCTCGAGAACGCCGGCCGCTCGTTGATGGTCGTGGACGGCGCGCGCGGGACCGTTCACTTCCTCTCGCTCTTCGAGCGGCGCGTCGTGCCGGTGGACCCGGCGCGCGCCGAGAAGATCATCGCCTTGATGAACTTCTTCCTAGGCCGGCGGCTCGCGAAGGGCGACGAGCTCGGCTTCGACTACCCGCTCCGCGGCAAGGTCTATCACGTGCGCGCGCGGGCGACGGCGGTAGGCCAAGTGAAGCTCACGACGTTCCCGGCCCGGACCTTCGCCGGCGTCCACGTCGAGGGCGACGTTACCGGCTGGGCCGGTAACAAGGCCGCGACGATAAATGCCTACGTGGGCCGGGAGGGCGAGCTCGCCGGCAAGCTCCTCAAGGTATCGTTCAAGTTCGCCGACTGGCCGCGGGTGACGATGACGCTGAGCGGATACGAGGTAAATTAAAAGCGGCCCGCCGGGGCCGCTTGTTTTATATGTTACATACGTCGTCTCGAGATTAACGCCGGCGTTACTCCGGCGCCGGCGGCTCCGCGGGGGCCGTTTCTTCTTCGGCGGCCGCGGGCGACGTTACGACGACGACCGGGTTGACGAGGTATTTACGGGCCGCCGCGGTTACGTCCGCGGCGGTTACGGCCCGGACGCGCGCGGCGAAGTTGTCGCGCCAGTCGAAGCCGAGGCCGACGAGCTCGTCGCGGGCGGCGAGGGCCGCGGCGTCGCCGTTGCTCTGGCGGTTGTAGAGCGCGTCCATCGTGAGCCAGTTCTCCTTCGCGAGCGCGAGCTCCTCCGCGGTTATCGGCTCGGCCTTTATCTTCGCGACCTCCTCCTCGATCGCGGCCAACGCGTCCGCCGCTTTGTCGGGCGCCGTTGCGGCGAAGATGGCGAAGTAGCCCGGGTCTTGGGCGATAACGTCGTAGGCGTGCACGACGTAGACGAGGCCGGCGCCGCGGAGGCGCTCGTGGAGGCGGCCGCCGGGGAGGTAGACGCCGGAGAGGGCGGCGTCGAGGAGGCGGAGCGGGAATTCGTCACCGTCGCCGTAGCTGATGCCGGCGAAGCCGAAGTAGATAACGGCCTGCTCGTTATCGGTCTTTTGGGTAAGGTCGACTTCGTCGGCGGGCGGCGGGTCCGTCGGGACCAGCGGCGCCGGCGCCTCGGGCGGCCGCCACTTCCCGAGCTTCTTCGCCGCGACGCGGGCCACCTCGTCGGCGGCGACGTCGCCCACGACGGCGATTACGACGTTGGCGGGCGTAACGTATTTTTGGTAATAGGCGACCACGTCCTCGCGGGTGATGCGGGCCACCGTATCGGCGGTGCCGGTGGTGCGGTAGCGGTAGGGGTGTTTGGGGTATAGCGCCTGGCGCATCAGCTTTTCCGCTTGAAGCTCCCAGTCGTCGTCCTCGCTCTGGACCTGGGCCACGAGGCGGTCCTGCTCGCGGGTGAATTCGGTTTCGGGAACGACGGCGTTCGTTAAACAGTCCGCGTAGACGTCGAAAATTTTCTCGAAGTCCTCGCCCAGGCAGTCCGCGGCCAACGTCAGGTAGTCGAGGCCGGCGGCGGCGCTCAGGCTGGCGCCCAGGTCTTCCACCTCCCGGGCGATGCGCTCGGCGTCGCGCTTCTTCGTTCCCTTAACCAACAGCTCCGCGGCCAGCTCGGCGACGCCCTCTTTGCCGGGCGCGGCGACGCGGGAGCCGCCGGCGATGACGCCGCGAACGTTGACGGCGCCGGCGGCGGCGTCTTCTCGGATGAGGAGGCGGACGCCGTTATCGAGGGTTAGCTCCGTCATCGGCCCGGGCGGCCGCCGTCCCGGGCCCGGCACCGCGGCCGCGGCCCAATCCCGCGGGACGACCTTCGCGACCGTCATATTCGATTCTCGGATATAGCGTCGCGCCGCGGCGCGAACGTCGTCTGCGGTAATCGCCGCGAGGCGGGCGAGCGATTCGTCGCCGTAGTTCATATTGCCGGTATAGAGCTCGTTCTCGCCGAGGTCGGCGGCGACGTCCTCGACGGTCTGGAGGCCGAGGATGCGCTGGGCGGCGAGGAGCTTCTTGGCCCGAGCCAGCTCCGCCCGGGAGACGGGCTTCTCGGCGAAGTTAAGCATCTCCGCTACGATCGCGTCCTCGGCGTAGTTGAGCTCCATCGCCTCGCCTTCGGCGTAGACCGCCAGATACCCCGCGCCCGACGGCGGCGTGCTCAGCCACGCGCTGATGTCGGTAACGTAACCTTCCTCTTGCAGGACGCGGCGGTAGAGCCGGCTCGAGCGCCCCTGGCCCGCGATGGCCGCGGCCAGCTCCAGCGCGTCGGCGTCCTTGGACCCGAGCGGCGGCGCCCGGAAGCCCAGCCATAGATACGCGGCCTCGATGTCCATCGGCACGACCACGTCGCGGCGGCCGAGCTGGGGCGGCTCCACGAAAGGCTCCTCGGCGACGGGCTTCCCGCGAGGCAGTGCGCCGAAGGTGGCGCGCAACGTCGCGAACGTCGCCGCGGTATCCACGTCGCCGGCGACGACGACGACGGCGCGCGCCGGGACGTAGTAGCGCCGGTAATAGTCGAAGACGTCGTCGCGGCTGAGCGCGGTGAAGAGTTCCTCGTAGCCAATAACGGGGTAGCGGGCCGGATGCTCGCGAAACGCCGTTCGGAAGAAGCCCTTCTGGAGGACGCGGCTCGGCTCGTCGCGGCCCATCCGGATTTCGTTCACGATAATATCGCGTTGGTTGGCAACGCTCGCTGGCGGCAACGTAGAGCGGAAGACGCGCTCGGCCATATGTTCGATCGCCTGGTCCACCTTGTCGGCGCGAACGGCGATGTGGTAGCAGACCTGGTCCTTCCAGGTATACGCGTTGTAGGCGCCGCCCATCTCGGCGACCGCCGCGGTCATCTCCTCCTTCGTATATTTCTCGGTGCCCTCGCCGAGCAGGTGTTCAATATAGTGGGATATCCCGGCGCCCAAATACGGGTCTTCGTAGATCGAGCCGGCCTTGACGTAGACGCGGACCGTCGCGACGGGGTGGGCGTGGTCTTCGGCGACTATGGCGGTCAGGCCGTTGGCGAAGACCTCGCGGCTGGCATCTACGGACCAAGCGGCCGAGGCGGCGAGGGCCGCCGCCGCGGTCCACAGCGTTAGGGATTTCCCTCTCATCCGGTTACCTCAATACTTCTTGCGGACCGTTATCGGTATCTCCAGCTCGCCCAAGAACGTGTCCAGATAGACGGTCCCCTGAAGGGTATAAGTTACGCCGCCTTTCCCCCGGAGCTGGCTGAGGACGCCGCGGCCGAGGTTTTTGAGCGGCGTCTTCGCGGTGAGGGCGAGCACCTTCGTCTCGCCGGCGGCGACCTTCTCCTGGCGGCGGTGCCACCCTTCGGCCAGTGCGGTCTTATCGCTCCACAGCTTGTAGGAGAAGCGGTCCACGATGACCTCGACGTCGTTGGGGTTATAGACCTCGAGCTTCACGACGAAGTTGGCGTCGGAGAGCGTTACGTCCTTCACCTCGACGTCGGCCAGGCGGAAGTTGCAGTCCTTGAGCGCTTGGCGTTTTTTGAGCGGCCCGCAGGCCGGCGCCGCCCACACGGCGAAGAGGGCGACGGCCGCCAGGAGTAAAAGGCGTCGCTTGGTTATCATCAACGTCTGCCTCTCTTCGGGGGGAGCCCGAAGGCGGGGGCTCCCTCCGCTCGTGCGGAAGCGGCCCGGGCGGGCGTCGCCGTTACGTATAGGCTACAGGTTGCGGCGTTTCCTTCGCCGCTACTTCTTCGTCTGCTTCTGCGCGTAGGCCTCGATGAAAGGTGTGAACAGGTCTATGGGAATCGGGAAGAGCGTCGTGGAGTTGTTCTCGGCGGCGACTTCGCGCAGCGTCTGAAGGTAGCGCAATTGGAGCGCGGACGGCGCCGATTCTATTATCTTCGCGGCCTCCGTAAGCCGCTGGGCCGCCTGGAATTCGCCCTCGGCGTTGATGACCTTGGCGCGCCGCTCCCGCTCGGCCTCGGCCTGCCGGGCCATCGCCCGTTGCATCTCTTCCGGCAAGTCCACGTGCTTGACCTCGACCATCGAGACCTTGATGCCCCACGCGTCCGTCGCGTCGTCCAGGATGAGCTGGAGGCTCTGGTTGATCTTCTCGCGGTGGATGAGAACGTCGTCCAATTCCGATTGGCCCAATATCGAGCGCAACGTCGTCTGCGCGAGCTGGCTGGTCGCGAAGAGGAAGTCGGCGACCTCGACGATGGCCTTGTTCGGGTCCATTACGCGGAAGTAGACTACGGCGTTGACCTTCAGCGAGACGTTGTCTTTGGTGATGACGTCCTGCGGCGGCACGTCCAACGCCACCGTGCGTAAGTCCACCCGCACCATCCGGTCCACGATGGGGATGAGGATGATAAGCCCCGGGCCTTTCGCGCCGATGAGACGGCCGAGGCGGAAGACGACGCCCCGTTCGTATTCGCGCAGGATACGTATCGCGCTCGCGAGGATGAATATCAATATGAAACCGGCGATAATGAGCGGCGTCCCGATGCAACCTATATACGGCATAACGAGCCTCCTGTTGTTAGGCGAGGATTGGTTCCTCGGTTAGCGTCAAATCGGCGAATAGATATGGTCAGAACACCTCTGCTATTATAACACGAACGCCGGTCCGGCGAGCACAAATGGCGCTACGCCCACCGTATACAGTCGCCCGTGTTTCTCTCCGAAGAAGCCGGGCCAGAGTATCCTACCTTCGAAATACAGGCTCACTCGGGCGGTGAGGCGCCAATCGCCGCGGGCGCCGGCGGCGAGTTCCGAGAAGAACGCCGGCCTTTGGTCGTTGTAATCGAAGTTGAACTGGCCGGTATAACCGCCGTAGACGTCGAGGCTGAGCGTAGAACCTTCCGCGGCGAGTAAGGCGCCGGCCCGGGCGCCGGCGCCGGCGACCTTATACGTTTGCGCGCCGTCGCCCGGCATCCAGAAGCCCACCGTGGGCGCTATATAGGGCCGGGCCGGCGCCGCGTGGAAGTAAAACGCCGCCCGCGCTTCGCCGCCGGCCATATACGGGCCGTCGGCGTAGCCGCGGTATCGGGCCTCTACTTCGAACGCCGACGCGTCGCGCTCGAGCCGGAGCGCTAACGCGGCCGCGGGGCCGACGCGCGACGCCGCTATGCCGTAGTCGTAGGTGTAATACTGGAACACGCCCGCGGCGGGCGTCAACGTAACGCGCGCGGCCGCGGCCGTGGCTGCCCCCAAGACGAGGGCGAATACGAGCACGTTCCTCACCGCTCTCCGGCGAACGGGGTTACCGTTTTCCCCGGCCTTCGCGCGGGCCTTTCACCTCCGCTTCGACCGGACCGGCGGGTTCCAGCGTCTCCCGCCGCACCTTTACGGTCGCGCCCGAGTCGAGGGCGACCACTACGTAGCCGGCGAGCGGCGATATGCTTTTTATCTGCCCCTCGCCCTCGGCGGTCTTCACCCGCGTCCCGGGCGCCGGGAAAGTTTTCTTGAGACGGCGATAGGATTCGTTCTCGTAGGCCAAACAGCACATCAATCGGCCGCAATAGCCGGATATCTTCGAGGGGCTCAACGTCAGGTTTTGCTCTTTGGCCATCTTCATCGTTACCGGTTGGAAATCCTGCAGGAACGTGGCACAGCAGAGACTACGGCCGCATACGCCGATGCCGTCCAGCTGCCGGGCTTTGTCGCGGACGCCGATCTGGCGCATCTCGATACGGGTGCGAAAGCGCTTCGCGAGCTCGCGGACCAACGCCCGAAAGTCCACCCGCCGGTCGGCCGAGAAGAAGAAGATTATCTTGGCGCCGTCAAAGGTCATCTTGACGGAGGCCAGTTTCATCTTGAGGGCCAACGCCGCGGCCGACGACCTACAGACTTCGGCGGCGGTCTCCTCCGTCTCTCTCTTCGTCGCGAGCCATTCGATGTCGTTGGGCGTGGCCTTCCGTAATATCGTGAGGTCCGGCGCCGGCTCGAAGTTGCGGCGAGGACAACCCCGCGCCGCGGTTACGACTTCGCAGCAATCGAGCCCTTCCTCCGTCTCGACGATTATAACATCGCCCGTCCGGAGCGAGATGCCGCCCGTCGGGATGTGAAACTCCCGGCGTTCGTTTAAAAAACGGACCTGGACGACGTCAACCTTCATAGCGAGCATCCTTCGCCGGGCGTCATTTCTCCCGCCGGGCCGGCGGCGTAACGGGCGTCCGCCGCCCCGCGGCGCTCACCAGCGCGAAATCCATAAGCTCGGCCATAGAGCCGTCCGCCGCCGTTACCGGCTCGGTTCCCTTGATATAAATGGGGATAAGCCGGAAGCCCAGGATACCCTTGCTCCGCGACACTTCTACCGTCAAAAGGGTGGAGTAATGGCGCGCGGCGTAACGCGAATCGAAGAGGAAGTTCCCCAAGCTGTACGCTATTACGGAGCTTCCGTAGGATTCGACGCCCTGGACGACGTGAGGGTGATGGCCCAAGATTAGGTCCGCGCCGGCGTCCGCGAAGCGCCGGGCGAGCCGCCGCTGCTCGGAGGAGGGATAGGCCATAGATTCCTCGCCCCAGTGGAGAGAGACGACCACCAAGTTGGCGTCTTTCTTGGCTCGGCCTATCGCGCTCACGACCGCGCTCTCGGTCAGGGCCGCGGCGCCGGGTTTGCCGGGGCCCGCGAAATAGGACGCGGGTTCGACGCCCGAGAACGCGATGAAGCGGATGATATAGCCGTCGAGGTCCACTTCCGCCGGCGCCGACGCCCGGGCGAGGTTCTCGCCCGCGCCGCAGTGTTTGATTTCCTCTTGGTCCAAATAATAAATAGTATCGTCGAGGCCCTGGGGGCCGTAATCCATAATGTGGTTGTTCGCAAGGGATAGCACGTCGAAGCCGGCTTCGGTCAAGAGGAAGGCGTAGTCCGGGTTGCCTTTTAGATATATCGAGCCGCCGCGCGGCCCTTTAGTCGGGGCTCGCGGCGCCCGTTTCGTGAGCGGCGATTCTAAGTTACCGAACGCGACCGCGGCGCGGCTTATGAGCGGCGCTACGTAGCGGAGGGGACTTTCGGAGCGGCCGGTATAGAGGTCGACGTTCACGCCCCGCGCTAAGCTGATGTCGCCGACGGCGACGAGCTCGAAGACGTCGTCCTCGGCCGAGATCTTCGCCGCGAGCTCGTCGGCGGCGGGAAGGCCGCCGATAGCGGCCCGGTGTTGTTTCACCAGTCCCGCCCACGTCCCGTCGGCCTCGAGTTCTAAGTAACGGTCGTAGGCGTCGCGGGCCGCGGCGTATTTCCCCAGGGCCTCCCGCGCCAGCCCGAGCGCGGCGTGCGCCGGCGCGTACGCCGGCTCGAGCGCTACGGCCCGCTTTAAGTTCTCGAGGGCCAGTCGTTGTTTGTGAAGATAGAATAGTTGGACGACGCCCAAATTGTAGAAGGCGCGGCCGAAGTCGCGGTCGATGTCCGCGGCGCGGCGGAAGTTGTCCGCGGCGGCGGCGGGGTCGCCGTTCACCGCGAGCTCGAGCACCGCCAAGTTGAAGAACGCCTTTTCGTTTCCGGCGTCGAGGGCGGTGGCGTGCTTGAGCAACGTCATAGCCTCGGAGACTCTATCTTCGGCGACGAGCTTTTGCGCTTCTTCGGCCGCGCGGCGCGAGCGCCAGGCCGCGATCTGCGGCGGCAGTAGGACCGTCGAGACGACAAGGGCGCCGACCAACGCCAACACTATAACCAGAGAATACACGCCGGCCTTTATGGTCCGCATACGCTTATCGAACGCCCGACGCGCTGTCCTATCGGCCATCAACGTTCCTCCCCACGCCAAAAGTTAAACCGTTCCACCGTTGTTTGGTTCTCGAGGACCGCTACGCCGGCGGAGTAATCGCGCCCGCCGGCGCCGCGGACCGCGACGTCGTAGCGCCCCGGGAGGAGTGCCACGGCGCGGCCGCTCTCGCCGGCCGCTACGGGCGTATGCGACGACGTCGGCCTATATATCCAAACCTTCGCGGCGACGGCGTCCCCGTTTTGGTCCACGGCTTCTACCCGTAAGTATCCCACCGCTTCAACCAACGTCCGCGTTACACGGTCGCCCGCGGCGAGGGTGACGTCTCGGACCCAACGCTCCCGTCCCTGGACGGCGACGCGGACGTCGTAGTCGCCGCCGAGCACGGCCATATCCTCGAAGCTCCGGCCTCGCATCGCCGCGGCGCCGTTCGTCGCGCCGACCGGGAACACCGCGACCTCGCCGCTTAGCCGCTCCCCGGCGCTGGAGAGCGTTTCTACGGACAACGTCGCCATCGGTAGTTTTACGGTCGTCTCGCCCGCGGCGAGCGGCTCGCCCCGGCGCCAGTATTTTTGGCCGAAGTATTCTATCAATATATCGTAGCGCCCCGGCGGGAGGCCGAACTGCTCGCCCGCCATCCCCTCCCAGCGCGGCGTCTCGTGTTTGCCGGCGGCGTAGATCGCGACGCCCGCGGGAAGGTGTTGGCCGTCCGGCCCGAGGGCCACGAGCCGCCCCACAACTTGCCCGGCCGTCGCGGCGCTCGGCGGCGGCGCGGCGTCGTCGCCGTGGCATCCGGGTAACGCCGCCGCGACCGCGAGCACGAACGCTATCGGCGAGAAGAAGTTAGGCCGTATCCGGAAATTTGAGGAGGGCATTAAGGCCTGTTGTTTTCTCCCCGCCGCGGCGTCCCGTTAAGCCGCCAACGGCAAAAAGGGCGTCACCAACCGCGTCGCGAAATATAAAAACCCGACCGCCGTCGTGAGTATTACGAAGTAGATCACCAGCGCCTTCTTGGTGGACAGGCCGTGAACCGCGGAGATGCCCCAACCGTAGAGCGAGAGCCGGAGGACCAGCGAGAGGATGCTGCCGATGGCCGGGATAACTTCGGCTACCGCCGCGGCCTGCGCGTATGCCGTAACGCGGGTCGTGGCGCGGAGGCCGGCGCGGCCGCCAAAGCCCCGCGCCAATAAGTGCAAGAAACCTACCGTCGCGGCGAAGGAGATTATATACGATATCGGCGCGAGGGCTACGGCGACGCCCGCGGCTACCATCCCGCCCGTCGGTCCCAACAGCGCGTTCGCGGTCTCCGCCACGCCCCACAGGCTGCCGAGGAGGCCGATGCCGAGGCACAGGCCGCTGAAGACCAGCGGCATAAATACGCCGCCGTTGGGGTCGAGGCTACCGAAAAAGCGACGGGGCGCGAAGATAATCTCTCGCCAGGTCGCGAAGAAGGCGCGGAGGCGGGACGCGTTGCCGCGGCTCTCCCACGGGACTTCGCGCCTCAGGCCGCGGCTCGCGAAGAGGAGGCCGGTGCATTCGGCACAGACCAGTTGACCCGAAACTTCGGCCCCCCGGCTAACGCACAACGGGCATAAATACCGGCCACAGCGCGCGCACTTCGCGATCGCCGGCCGGCCCTCGTGCGCTTGGCATACGCCCAGGCTCTCTCGGTCGTCTCGGTCCATAAAGCCCTTTTAATATATCAATAAAGGCGGCGGGTGTCAACAACAGCCCGCGAAGAAGAGGGCGGCTCCACGAGCCGCCCGTCTCATTATCCCGTTTACGCCTTCGGGTGGGGAAGGAAACGTTAGCCGGCGGCGGCCGCCGCGGGCTCCAAGTATTCCGCCGGTATTTCCTCGAGCTTTAAGGAGAGGACTTTCGATATCCCCTTACGTTCCATCGTGATGCCGTAGATGGCGTCCGCGGCCTCCATCGTCCGGCGGGCGTGGCTTATCAACATAAACTGTGCCCGGTCGCGGTAGCGGTTGAGGAGGCCGAGGAAGCGCTCGATATTATTTTCGTCCAGCGGCGCGTCGACTTCGTCCATAATCGCAAAGGGCGCGGGCCGAACGTTGAAGAGCGCGAAGATGAGCGCGATCGCGGTAAGGGCCTTTTCGCCGCCGGACAAGAGCGAGCGGTGTTCCATCTTCTTCCCGGGCGGCTGCGCGTAGATATATATACCCGCTTCCAGGGGGTCGACGCCCGGCTGGAGGTTGATGTCGGCCTGGCCGCCGCCGAAGGCTTCTTGGAAGGTCCGGTGAAATTCTTCGCGCACCCGTTCGAAGGTAGCGACGAAGTCGCGGCGGCTTTGGGCGTCGATACGCGCGATGCTCTCGTCGAGGTTGGCGCGCGCCGCGGCGAGGTCGGCGCGTTGTTCCTCCAACGAAGCGAGCGTCGCGGCGATTTCCTCGTATTCGCGCGCCGCGCGGAAGTTGACTTCCCCCATCTTCCCGAGCCGGCGTTCCAGCGCCGCCCGCTCTTCTTCCGCCGTCGCGGCGTCGCCCTCCAGGACGTATTGGTCCGCGGCGAGGGTGCTCAGGCGGACGTTGTATTTTACGGCGAACGACTCGTCGAGGGCGTTCAGCTCGCTCGTCACCTCGGCGACCGCGAGGTCCTGGTCGCGGAGGCTATCGGCGACCTCCTCCATCGCTTTTTCCGCGGCGGCGCGGTCCTGCTCGGCCTCCCGGCGCCGGCCGCCGAGCTCGTTCTGGGCGGAACGCGCGTCTTTAACGTCGTCGTCGGCCGCGGCGAACGCCGCTTGTTTTTCCGCCACCGCTCGCTCCCACGCGGCGATGCCGGCGCGGAGCTCGTTCTCCTCCCCTTCTTTTTGCGCTATACTTTCGGCGCGGCGCGCCTGCTCGTTCGTCGCCTTCTCTCGGAAGTCGGCGAGGCGCTGCCGGTCGCGGGTAACGGCGTTTAACCTCTCGTGGAAGCTTGCGGCCTGGGCGCGTATTTCCGCGACCTCCCGCCGAAGCTCGTCTACGCGCGCGCGGGCTTCCCGGCGTCCTTCCTCCAGGGAGGTAACGAGTTGGCCGGACTCCTCGCACGCCGCGCCGGAAGCGGCGAGTTGGCCCGCGAGGTTTTCCTCTTGGCGGAACGCGTCGCCGAGGCGGTCTTCCGCGCCCGCGATTTCCCGCTCGAGGACCGTCCGGCGTTCGGCCTGGCTGGAGGCGTCGCGCGCGTCGCGCGCGAGGGCGGCTTGGAGGTTGGCACACGCCGCGGCGACCTTCGTTATGCGCGCGGCGTTCTCGTCCTTGCGGCGGGCGAGTTCCTCGCGTGCTATGCGGAGCCGCGCGACCTCGGCCTTCTTGCGTTTGACTTCGGCGGTAAGCTCTTGGAGGGAGGTAGCGAGCTTCGCCATCTCGGCCCGACGGCCCAGAATGGTAGCGCTCGCGTTCTCGGCCGCGCCGGCGACCAAGACCGCTCGGCCGTCCCAGCGGTCGCCGTTGAGGGTTACGGCCGCGACGGCCGGGTAGAGCTCGGCTATCGCCCGGAGGGCGGCTAAGTCCTCGACTACTATGACGTTGTCCAGGAGGCGGGAGACGGCGTCGCCGAACGGGCCGCCGGCCGCTACAAAGCCGGACGCCCAGCCGCGGACGCCTTCTACGACCGGCAAGTCCCTTTCCGCGGCCCGCGCGGCGCCGGGGACGAGGAAAGCGGCGCGTCCTTTCGCCGTCGTCGCGAGGCGTTGGCCGTAAGCGGCGGCGGTCGCCAAGTCGGCGGCGAGGAGAGCGCCGGCGGCGGGCCCCAGCGCGGCCTCGAGCGCGGCCTCGTAGCCTTCCCGCACCTTCAACGCGTCCACCAGGAGGCCGGCGATGCCGGCGGGCGTTCCCCGCTCCATAAGCGCGGCGACGCCGGCGCCGAAAGATTCGAAGCGGCGGGCAAGCTCTTGGAGGGAAGATAATCGGGAGCGGACGCTTTCGTAGCGGGCCGCGGCTTCGGCCGCCGCGGCCTCGGCCGCCGCGAGCGCCGCCGTGAGGCGTTGGTCGGAAGCCGTGAGCTCCTCGGCCGCGGCCCGAGATTGCGCCAGCTCGCTCCGGAGAGAGGAGAGTTCCTCGCCGGCCTTCTCCTGGGAGGCCAAGCGTTCGTCGAAGAGGAGCGAGGCCTGTTGGGCTTCGCCGCGCATCCGCGCGAGTTCGCGGGCGAGGCTTTCGCGCGCGGCCGCGGCGGTAGCGTGGAGGTTGGCGAGGCGCGTCCGTTTCTCGAAGCGGCGGAGTTGTTCGGCGCGCGCGTCTTCGACTTCGCGGGCGAGGGCGGCCTCGCGCTCGAGGGCCGTGGCGAGCTCTTCTCGGCCGCGCGCGGCCCGGCTTTCCGCCTCGGTTATACGACGGGCGTATTCCTCTTTATCGCCGGCGAGCTTTCGTTCTTCTTGCTCGGCGTGCACGAGCTCGTCCGCCAGGCGGCCGCGCTCGGCGCGAAGGCGGGCGATGTTCTCGGTTACGGACCGGTGTCGTTCTACGGCTAGCTGGTGCGCGGCCTCGGCCTCTTTAAGTTCCCGCTGGCGCGCGAGGAGGGCTTTCTCTTTTTGCTCGAGCTCGAGCTCGGCGGCGGCGCCCTCGGCGCCGAGGCGTGCGAGCTCGGCGGAGGCGTTGGCGGCGCGCGATTTCGCGCCGCGGTACGCGGCGGCGAATTCGTCGCGGCGGGCCACCGCGGCTTTCTTCTTTTCGCCGCCGGCGGTATACTTCAACTTCGCGAGGCCGAGGTCGAGTTCGCGCAGTCTATGCAACAGGCCGTGGTGGCGGCGCGCCGCGCCCGCTTGACGTTTGAGGGCGCGCGCCTGGCGCCGGTATTCGCTGAGGAGGTCTTCCAGCCGTTCCACGTTCAGCTGGACGTCGGCGAGTTTGCGCGTGGCCTCGGCCCGTTTCGCCCGGTAGTTCCTGATGCCCGCGGCTTCCTCGAAGAGCGCCCGCCGTTCGTCCGCTTTGGCCCGGATAATCGCCTCTACCATCCCTTGTTCCATTACGGCGTAAGAGGTTCGCCCCAAGCCGGTGTCGGCAAAGAGCTCGCGAATATCTTTCAGGCGAACGGGCTTGCCGTTTAGGAAACAGTGGGACTCGCCTTGCCGGTACATCCGGCGGGTAACGACTACCTCGTCGGCGTCCAGGGGAAGGTGGCCGCCAACCTCGTCGAAATATAGGGAGACCTCCGCCAACGAGAGCGGCGGCGTGTCGGCCGTGCCGTTGAAAATGAGGTCCTCCATAACGTCGCCGCGGAGCGACTTGGCGGACTGCTCGCCCAACGCCCAGCGGAACGCGTCGGCGATGTTCGACTTGCCACAGCCGTTGGGGCCGACGACCGCGGCGATGCCCGGGCCGAAGTCAATACGCGTCCGGTGGGGGAACGATTTGAAGCCGAATATTTCTATGGCGCTAAGCCGCATTTCCTCAACCCTTTATTACGCGACCATTTTAACAAAGGGGCCGGTTTTTAGCAAGGGAAAACGCAACATAGTGTGGTATCTACGCCGAGAGCCCCAAGATGTAGGGCCCTGAAGGTATTATATATGACAAATAAAGGGATAGGACGTTAGGCGACGGCGCCTCCGGCCAGCGCCGCGCCCTCACTTACGTTAGCCGGAGGGGCAGCCGCCGAGAGCGTCGGCGGCGGCGCCGGCGGAGAGGCCGGCGGGGGTATCGTGCGATGATACGGCGCCCGCGTTTTATTTATCGCGCGGGCCTCGGCTTAGACGAACCTGTTATAGAGCCACCCGAAGACGGTTGCGCCCACAAAGCCCATAACAGCCGCTTCGACCATACCGGCGATTATCCCGCACAGGCTCAAGGAAAAGAACATATGCCATTGCGACATCATCTCGGCGGCGCCGGCGTAAATCCCCAGCTTTCCCAATATGCCGAGCAACAACATACTCACCGCGGAGACGATCGCGGCCGCGTACCCTAACGCGAGCGGATTTAGTTTGGCTCCAGCCATTTGCTCCACCACCCTTCCCGGCAATTATGCCCTTTCCGCGGACGCCGCGCTTCCCGGCAAACCTGCCGGCTCTCCTCGCGCGCCGCCGCGCGACGCCGTAACGCCTTTCGTCATTTTACAAAACTTTTCTAACAAAACGGCCGATTATTAACAAGTGAAGACGCGACATCGAAAGGTTGAAATCACCTGGGCCGTAGACGAAGCGGCCGCACGGGGCACCGAGTTATTCGGAAAGGGCTCTCTTCATCTCCTCGAACTCGGCCTTGGATATCTCGCCTTTCGCGTAACGCTCTTTCAGTATATCCAGGCCGCTTTTTTCGGACGTTCCCGCGGTCCTTTTCCGCATAAAATATTTTACCGCCAAGACGACCAGAAGCAACGCGACGCCGCCGATTAGGCTCCAAAATGCAAAACACCACATGCCGCCGCCCATCAGCGGCCACCCGCCCATATGCGAGCTGTCGTTGACGTGGCCGAACGCGATCGCGGCGGGAAACAAAGTCGTCGCCGCCGCCCAGATCAGACGCTTCATTAATCTCACCTCTATTATAGATGGTCCGTTAAGAGGGCATTTCCTTTGGCCCGGCCCGAGCAAACGGGCTCTCCTCGCGCGGCGCCGCCGGCCTTGCCGCCGCCCCCCCGGCCCAGGCGGAACATCATCGCGAAGGCCACGGCGGCCGCCGCGGCCGGCGTGGCGTATACGACGATAATAAGAGCGTTATTCATATTAGCGGGTGCCCGCGCCGCTAATCAACCAACCGACGATTAATACTAAACTGTATGTGATTAACATTTATGTTAGCATAAAGCAAGTTGAAATGGAGTGGCGTTAACAGTACGTCATCGGACGCCGTCCTATACGTAACCGCTAAGCCTTAAGGAGGAAGTATGCGCGCATTTTTAATCGCGTTATCGGTTGTCGTTATCCTTGCCGGCCTCTTCGTCGCCTGCAAGAAGAAGGAAACGCCGGTCGAGGAGACCGCCGTAACGGCGGAGACGGGAGAGACCGCCGCGCCCGTAGCGGCCGGCGACGTCGCGAAGGGCCTCGAGCTGTTCAAAGACGTCGGCCTGGGGACGAACGGCAAGAGTTGTGAATCGTGCCATCCGGAAGGCGGGACGAAGGGGATGGAAGGAGAGATGGCGACCAAGCCCCTCACCGGCGTCAAGGACCGCTACCCCGGCGTCTTTATGATGCACGACCCGAAGAAGGAAGTAACGCTCGCCGAGGTCGTGAACTTCTGCATTACGATGCCGCTCAAGGGCGAGGCGCTGACAGAGGATAGTCCCGAGATGCTAAATCTCCTCGCGTACTTAGGGTCGCTCTAATAATCCGAATATTACGTTGGGATGCGGGCGCCGGCGCTTGGGCCGGCGCTCGCTTTCGTTTGACATGCGGCGGCGGTTGTGTTATTTTCGCGCAACTTTAAGGATGACGGCTCAGGCGGGCCGCCGATTTAATTTAAGGAGATTTGATGGCTTCGTATACGCTGTTCGAGAAAATAGCGCTCTGGACCGTCTTCGGCTCGGCGTTCGTGGGCATCGGCTACGCGCTATTAATCGTCCGTCGGATTTTGAGATACGACACCGGGACGCCGGCGATGCAGAAGATCGCCCGGGCCATTCAACGGGGCGCGCGGGCCTACCTCAGCCGCCAGTTCAAGACCATAGTATTTCTCACCGTCGTAATAGCGGCGGGCCTGTTTTTCACCGGCGATACGCTCGTGATGCAGTTCGGCCGCGCGGGCGCGTTCCTGTTGGGCGCGTTCTTCTCGGCCCTCATCGGCCTGGTGGGGATGAGCCTGGCGGTCCGCGGGAACGTCCGCTGTGCCTACGCCGCGCGCACGTCGTATAAGAAGGCGCTCACGATCGCGTTCCAGACCGGGACCATCGCCGGGATGTTCTGCGTCGGCCTGGGCCTTTTGGGCGCCACGTCTATTTTCATCCTCTACGGCTCGAAGGCCTACGAGGTTCTCAT
>CAZJNB010000003.1:0-25030 GCA_964547385.1 uncultured bacterium | reverse complement strand
ATAAGTTCGTGGCCAGCCGCTTTCCGGGCGCACGCGTTGTCGAGATGAGGACGGGCGCGGTCCCGGTCGCGCGGCCGCTGGCGAAGATAGCTACGGCCCGGGTAGCCCTCGTAGGCGACGCGGCGCGCCAGCCGGACCCGTTTTCGGGCGAAGGTATCTGCCAGGCGCTAACGGCGGGGCAAGCCGCGGCGCGGCACGTTGTGCGAGGCCTCGGCAACGGCGACCTCGCCGGGGAATTGCAATCCTACGAACGATGGTGGGAGGAGACGTACGGTCGCCGCTATCGGCGTCATTATAAAGTCCGCCGTGTAATCTTGGCGATGGACGACGGCGAAGTGGACGATACGGTCGAAATCTTACGCGATAAGCTCGACGTTAGCAAAATAAAGTCGTCGGAAATCTTCGCGACTTTCTTGGCGGCTTTACGGAAAAACCCCAAACTCATCGTGAAGATGCGGCACCTCCTGTATTAGCACAGCGCAATGGATAACGATAAAGATTTAGATATCCTTCGAACTCTGGCCGAACTTGACGGCCGCAAAGGAAAGCTCGCGAAGGCCGCGGCGCAATTGCCCGCGGCCGCCGCCGAACGCGAAGAGGCCCTGGCCGGCCGGCGGGAAAAAATCGTCCGGCTCCGCGACGACGGCGAAGCGATGGAACGCGAACGCCGCCAGCTCGAAGGGACGATCGAGGACCGGACCCAACTCCTGAAGAAATACCGTGCCCAACTTGATTCCGTTAAGACGAATAGGGAATACCAAAGTCTCCAGCGCGAAATCGCCCTCGCGCGCGAAGAGACGACCGCGGCCGAGGACCGACTGTTGGAGGTTCTGGACCGGAGCGACAACTTACTCGCCCGACTCGCCGCCGAGGAGGCGGCGTTCGCTCGAGAAGAGGCGGAAGTCGCGGCCGCCAGCGGCGAGACCCAAGCCCGTCTCCGGGATATTAACGTTCAACTTCTGGAAGTTAAAGAGAAGCGGGGCCGCCTCATACCCGAACTCTCGCCGCAGATTCGGTGCGAATACCAACGGATTGCCGAACACTATGGCGGCGACGCGTTCACGCGTATCGTAGACGGCGTATGTCAAGGGTGTTTCGTGAACATCCCCGCGAAGACCGTAAGTGAGATACGCGGCGGCCACACCCTCTACCGGTGCGAGTCGTGCGGCCGTTTCGTCCTCGCTGCCTACGACGAGCCCTCCGACTGAAGCCTGACGACGGTGAAGATATTATTCTTAAACCCGCCGTTCCTCCCGCACTTTTCGCGCGAACAACGTAGTCCCGCGGTAACCAAAAGCGGAACCATCTATTACCCGATGTGGCTCTCCTATGCCGCGGGCGCCGCCACGGCCGCCGGGCACGACGTAACGCTGGTCGACGCGGCCGGGGACGCGCGATGGACCCTCGAACGCGTCGCGACGAAGGCCGCCGCGGACCGCGTCGAGTTGGCCGTTATATCGGCGAGTACGCCGAGCATAGAAAACGACGCCGGCGTTGCGCGGCTTTTAAAAAATAATTATCCGGGCCTCCGGACGGTCCTCGTCGGGCCCCACGTCTCCGCGCTCGCCGTTCCCACCCTCGAAGAATACCCGTGGCTCGACGGCGTCCTCCGGGGGGAATACGAAGCGACGGTCCTGGCGTTGAGCGAAGCCCTCGGCGCCGGCGCGGCCCCCGGCGCGGTCGCCGGCGTCGCGTGGCGCGAGGACGGTCGGGTCGTCGTCGGCGCCGAACGCGAGCTCGAAGACCCGGGCCGGTGGCCTTTCGTCGCCGAGACCTATGCCCGCTTCCTCGACATCCGCAACTACTTCTATTCCCACAGTCTCTTTCCGATCGTAACGATTCTTTCGGCGCGGGGTTGCCCCAACTATTGTATCTATTGCGTATATCCCCAGACGTTCTCGGGCCGGCGCTACCGGCCGCGGGCCGTGGACGACGTCGTCGCGGAGCTCCGCTTCATCAGACGGACGTGGCCCGACGTGCGCGAAGTGATGTTCGAGGATGATACGTTCTCCATCGACCACGAGCGGACCGCGGCGTTGTGCGAGGCCATCGCGGACGCGGAGTTGGGCTTGCGCTGGAGCGCCAACGCCCGCTGCGACCTCGACGTCGCAACGTTGAAGTTGATGAAACGCGCCGGTTGTCGCCTGTTGTGTGTAGGCATCGAAAGCGGCGACGACGGGATATTGGATAATATGAATAAGAACATCGACCGCGGCCGTATCGAGAGGTTCTTCGCGGCCGCGGCGAGCGCCGGCGTTCTGCTCCACGGTTGTTTTATGGTGGGCCATCCGGGCGAGACGAAAGAGACGATGGAGGAGACGCTCGCCTTCGCGAAGAAACTGCGGCCCGATACCGCCCAGTTCTTCCCGGTGATGGCCTATCCCGGGACGGCGTTATACCGCTGGGCCGAAAAGAACGGCTTCCTGCGGGCCCGGTCCTTCGCCGATTGGCTCACGCCCGAGGGCCAGCACAACTGCGTTTTGGAGCGGCCGGACCTCAGCGCCGCGGCGTTGGTCGCTTTCTGCGACCGCGCCCGGCGCGAATTTTATACCTCGCCCGCCTACCTCGCCCGCAAGCTGTGGCAAGTGTTGGCGTCGCCGTCCGAGCTGGGGCGAACCTGGCGGTCCGGCCGTCGTTTCCTAAAACACCTCCTCCGGGGAACGCGCTGAGCGGTGAGCAGGCCGGGCGATAAATATCGCTACCAGGAGACCCTCTGGGGCCGGGCCGGCCAGGCCGGGGTGCGCGCCGGTCGGGTGGGCATCTTCGGCCTCGGCGCTACCGGTGCCGCCCACGCGCATATCTTGGCCCGCGCGGGCGTCGGCTTCCTGCGGCTGGTGGACCGAGACATCGTTGAGGCCGGCGACCTCCACCGCAGTCAGCTCTTTGACGAGAAGGACGCGGCTTGCCCGACGGCCAAGGCGGCCGCGGCGGCGCGCCGTATCCGCGAAGTCAACGCCGACGTAACGACCGAAACGGCCGTGGCGTTCGTCACCGCGGCGAACGTCTCCCGCCTCGCCGCGGACCTGGATGTCTTGGTGGATGGCGCGGACAACTACCCGCTACGCTTCTTGCTCAACGACGTGGCCGTCAAAACCGCGCGGCCGTTGATATATCAGGGGGCGCTGGGCGCGCGCGGCGCGGCGATGGCGGTCGTCCCGGGGCTGGGGCCGTGCTTCCGCTGTCTGCTGCCGGAGCCGCCGCCGCCGGCGTCTTCCCCTACGTGTACCCAGCTGGGCGTTTCGCCGGCGGCTGCGGCCGCGACCGCGGCGGTGGGCGCGGCGTTGACGCTCGCGGTATTGCGGGGGGAGGCCGCCGCCGTCGCCGGCGCGCTGACGCGACTCGAGGACGGCGGATACGTTACGACGGTACGCGTGCCCCGGCGGCCGGATTGCCCTACTTGTGTTAAAGGCGAATACCCGTTTATCGCGGGGGCTTTTACGCCCGCCGTCAACCGCGTTTGCGGCGGCCTCGCGTTCGAGGTCTTTCCGCGCGGCCCGGGCCAGGTCGCTTTGGCCGAGCTCGCGGCGCGGCACGCCGGCCGGGCGGAACTGCGTGACGACGGCCTTATCTTGGATATCGTCGACGGCGAAACGTCCGCGGTTGTCTTCGGCGATGGCCGCGCCCTCATCTACGGCGGCCGCGACGAGGAACACGCGCAAGCGATATACGACCGGCTCGTGGGCCAGTAATAGGGAAAATAATAGGGTGCGCCGCGGCACGGGTATATAATGAAAAAGCCGACGTCTCCCGACGCCGGCTTTGTTCTTGGGTCGGAACGGTTACCCCTTTTTGTGAACGATGAACGACGGGCCGTAATCCGGACTCGTCCCCATTATGCCCCAAACGTCGTCCTCGGCGGCGACGTCGAGTTGCCACAGCGTGCCCAGTTGGCTCGAGGGCACGTAATCAACGGCCTTTATCTTTCCCTTGTTGATTCGGAACGACGTATCGGGCCCGGCGAAGAAGAAATACTCGGGTCCGAGGAAGCCGGCGGCGCTCGCCAGGCGGCCCCGGCCGGACGAGTAGACCCTCTCGTAGGCGGGCGTTTCACCCGGGATGCGTTCGTAGATGTTCGTCCGTTGGGTTACGCGCGGGATGTCTACATAGTCGGCGTAATATCCCGAGCCGTCGCCCTTGAAGTAGAACGCGGTGACGTTGTAGAGGGGGTACGGTTCCATAATCCAACTGAGCGTTTCGGCGTCCCACCGGTAACAGTAGCCGCTATCGTAATCCACCGCCCAACCGACGTTGGCGTTCGGGAATACCCAGCGGTCGACCGCGCCGGTGCTCGTTACGGCGTAGGGCGTCCAGCTAACGCCGTCGTAATGATATGCGGTGAAGCCGTCGGAGACCCATACGTCGTTTTCGCCGACCGCGGCCAACAGGTTCATCTCGCCGCCGAAGAGGCCGGCGTTCGAGACCTCGGTCCAACTCTCGCCGTCGTAGTGTAATACTACCGGGCCGCTGTTACCCCAGTCTCGGGAGCCGAGGGCCCAGCCGTCTTGGGCGTTCACGAAATCTATTGCGAAGAGGCGCGCGCCCGCGTCGCCGGGGAGGAAAAGGTTGACGTTCCATGTCTTGCCGTCGTATTGTAGGACCAACGCGTCGTAGGTGTTCGTCGCCGAGCTGTAGCGATGGCCGCAGGCCCACCCCTGGTCCGCGGCCAGCATCTCGATGTCCGTCAAGGCCGTGTCCGGCGAGGACCACGCTATGTCCCAGTAATGAGGCATGCCGATACCCACCGGCGTATCATTACTTCCGCAGGCGAGCATTACTACGGCCGCAACGGCCGATATCGTAATTATCCTTTTCATATCCGCTCCTTTGCCGCCGGCTTCGCCGCCTCTAAAAATACCGCACCACCGTGAAGCGGTGGCTTGCAGGTTTCACTACGTCCTCGAGCGGAACGAAGAGCGATAGGTTGTTTATGGTGAGCTGTTGGCCGGTATAATCGTAGTTGATGAACCAATCGTCGTCGAATTTGTAAGCGAGGCCGCCGAAGAAGACGTTGCGCGGGAGGCCGAAGAGGTCCTGCCGCCAGCCGACTTTGGCCGCGAGCGCGTCGCTTAGCCAACGTTCCACGCCGAGCTGGGTGAACGTGTGGTACGTCGAGAGCGTGAGCTCGTCCACGACTTCGCCGCCCTCTTCGTAGACGTCCGCGGCGATGCTGAAGCGGTCGAAGCCGTAGTCGAAGGCGAGCGTCGTCTTCGCGTCGGGGTAGAACGCCACGCCGCCGCCCAGCCGGTAGTGCCGCTCGCCGCCCTTGGCCAAGCGGTAGTCCTCACTGCTCCGTTCGCCGAACGGCCCGAGGAGGTCCCACCGCTCCCCTCGCCAATCCAACGTTATCCCCGGGAGGAATGCCATCGCGAGGGCGCCGCCGAGCCGCACCTTTTCCAATAATCTATACCGGCCGCTCGCGTCCACGGTGTAGGCCTGCCCCCGGAGTTTCACCGCGCCGGTGTTCCCCTCGTCCGTAAAAGTGGGCGGTACTTCCTCCGTCTTTTTATCACGCCAATCCAACGTGCTCCGCAGAACGCGGACGCCGAACGCGCCGCCGAGGTCGTAATCTCCGCCCGGGCGAAACGCGTAACCGCCCTTGATGGTGTAGTCCTTTATCTCCCGCCGGCCCCAGACGTTCTCTATACGATGGGAACCCGCGACGCCGCTGGCCGGTAAAAACTCGAAGTCGTATTGGCCTTCGACGCGCTCCGGCGCGAACGAGAAAGAGAGGCCGGCGAAGTGCGGTTCGAACGCCGCCGAGCCGACGGCGGCGATCTCGTAACGCTGGCCCACTATATCTACGTCGGTCCAGCCGTCGCCGGTGGCGAAGAACGGGTCCACCGTCAGGGAGGCGCCGTTATAACCGAAGCTGGCGGCGGTCCGGTTAATCTCGAGCGCGCCGCCTACGGTCAGAAAGTCGTAACGATACGCACCCAGCGCTCGGCCGCCCAAACCGGCGGTATAGGACACGTCCAGGCCCGCGTCTTCTTCCGGGTTCGTTGGCCCCGGGCCCGGCGAGCCGTGGTTACGCTCGTAGTTAAAGCCGCCGAAGCTGAGGTCGCCGCCGACGTCGCCGGCGACGAAGGTTGCCGGGAGGAGAGCGGCGTCGGCCGGGTTTAGGAGATAAGCGGTGAATATATTTTGCTCGGCGTAGAAGGAGACCCGCGTCCCGCCGTCGAAAGCGGCGTAATCGCTCGCCGTCGGCGCGGGCGTCGGCGCGGGCGTCGGCGCGGGCGTCGGCGGCGTTTGCGCCCCGGCGCTAATCGCCGCGGCGAAAAGAACAATCGCTATGGTGCCCCAGCGCATCTGGCTCCCTTCTGCCGAACATTTACCGGCCGGCGCGCCGTTTTGGGCCCACCAGGATTCGAACCTGGGACCGACCGGTTATGAGCCGGTGGCTCTACCAATTGAGCTATGGGCCCATAATATTAATATAATGTTAGCCGTGTGATAGTGTTTTGTCAAGGACTTTTTTCGATTTTAAGGCCGGCGTTTTTAGCGATTGTCATTGACAGCTTATGTTAAAATAATTTGATGGGTAAGCAGGCCGGTATTGTCGCTAAGGCCGCGGCCTTCGCCCGGCGTATTCACGAAGGCCAAAAACGCCTTTCGGGCGACCCTTATTTCGTGCACGCCGCCGCGGTCGGCGAGGCCGTCGCGACGTTGGCGTTGGACGACGCCGCGGTCGCCGCGGCCTTTCTCCACGACGTCGTCGAGGAGAGCGACGTAACGGCCGCGGACCTCACCGAGCGTTTCGGCGCCGAAACGAGCCGCCTTGTCATAGCCCTTACCAACCTCCGGCGGCTCGACTTCGCCTCGGAGGCCGAATACGAGCGGGCCAACCTCGCGCGGATGTTCCTCGCGATGGCGGGCGACGTCCGCGTAGTTATTATTAAACTCGCCGACCGGCTCGACAATCTCCGTTCCCTCGAGCACCTGCCGCCCGGGCGCCGCCGGCGCTTCGCCCGCGAGAGCCTCTACCTCTTCGCGCCCCTCGCCGACCGTCTTGGCTTAGGACAGCTCCGTTGGGAGCTGGAAGACCTGTCGTTCCGCCACCTCGAGCCGGCGCGCTACCGGGAGCTTGCCGCGGCGGTGGCCCGCCGGCGGGCGGCCCGCGAAAGGCGGGTGGCCGAGGTCGCGCGCGAAATAGGCGCAACGCTCGTCGCCGCGGGCGTCCGCGCGAAAGTCTCCGGCCGGGCCAAGAACCTATATAGTATCTATCGTAAAATGACCCGCGACGGCCGCGGCTTCGACGAACTATACGACCTCCTGGGCCTCCGTATCGTCGCGGCCGACGTCGCCGATTGTTACCGCGCCCTCGACGCTGTGCACGCCGCGTACGAGCGGGTCGCCGGTCGTTACAAGGATTATATCGCTCGCCCCAAGGCCAACCTCTACCGGTCTATTCATACGACGCTCCGCCTCCCGCGCGGGGACGCGGTCGAGGTCCAGCTTCGGACCGCGGAGATGGAGGCGGTAGCTGAATACGGCGTCGCCGCGCATTGGCTCTATAAGAAAAGAAAGGACGCGCGCGGCCGGGATTGGGGAGATTATCCGGCGCTCAGGCTTATGCGCGCGGCCGTAACGGAAATGGGCGCTTCGGTGGAACAGCGCCGTCTCGGCGCCTTCCTCGCGGACTTGGTCAAAGAAGACGTTTTCGTCTTCACGCCCAAGGGGGAAGTCAAACGTCTTCCGCGGGGCGCGACGCCGGTCGACTTCGCTTACACCGTCCATACCGCGGTGGGCGAGCGGTGCGTGGGCGCGCGCGTCAACGGCCGGCTCGTGGCCCTCCGCACCGTCCTCGAGACCGGCGACGTCGTCGAGATCCAGACGTCGGCGGCCTCGTCGCCGAGCCGCGACTGGCTCGACTTTGTCGTGAGCTCCTCCGCGCGGCACAAGGTCCGGGCCTTCTTCCGCCGCCAGGACCGGGCCGCACTCACCGCGCTCGGCCGGACGATGCTCAGCCGGGAGCTCTCGCGGCGGCGGTTGGCGCCGGCCGACGTATTGCGTGCGGAAAACCTTGATGACATCGCCCGGCGGCGGGGGCTCTCTTCGGGCGAAGAGCTCTTGGCGCGCGTGGGGGAGGGGGCGCTCTCGGCGACGGCGGTAGTTACCGCGGAAACCGCGGCGCGGCCGCCGGCCCAGGCCGCGGTTTTGACGGGCCTCCCCGATTACAGCCCCTACGTCGTCGTCGCCGGGATGGAACACGTAGAAGTCAAGATGGCCGGTTGTTGTAAGCCGTTGCCGTTGGCGGCGCTCGTAGGATACGTAACAAGCCGCGGCGCGGTCTCGGTGCACCGGGCCGACTGCGCCACGGTGCGGCGGCTCACGCCGTCGTCGCGGCTTATCGACGCCCGTTGGCGTTTGGACGAGGAGGTCGCGGGCATCGGCGTCCTCAACTTCGCTTTGGCCGATAGTGAACGGGCGCTACCGGATATCGTCCGCCGGTTGCGGCGGGTCGGCTTGCGGGTGGCGGGCATCGCGACCGAAGAACGGCGGGGCGTCTTGGCGTGCACCCTTCACCTGCGGTTGGTGAACGCGGCGCGGCTCCGGAAGGCCGTCGCGAGTCTGGGCTCGTTGCCGGCGGTCTCGTCGCTCGAACATCGCATATACGGATAGGAGAGACGTTCTCGTGGACGCGGACAACTATTATTCGGCCGACGCGCTCGCGGGCGCCGCGGGCGCCCTGTGGCTCCCAAGTATCGCCGCCTTCGACGGCGTCGCCGCGGCGTTCACCACCAAGAAGACGCGGCACACGGGCGCGGCCGCGGCCTTTTCCGGCGCCGTTTTAACCGAAGAAGGCCGGGTGAACGAGGAGTTCATCGCCCGGCTATGTGCGACCGTCGCCTTCCCCTATGGTCGGCTGGCAACGTGCCGACAGGTCCACGGCCGGGAGGTCCGCCGGGTAACGGTTGCCGAAAGGCGCTGGCTTGCGTCTTGCGACGGCCTGGCTACCGACGTCGAGGACACGCCGGTCGCGGTCTTCACCGCCGATTGCGTTCCGCTGTTGCTCTGGGCGCCCGGCGCCCGGGCGGTGGTTCTCCTCCACGCCGGTTGGCGGGGGACGGTTGCGAAGATCGTGGCCGAAGGTATTGCCGTTTGCGAAAATAATTGGCGCGTGAGGCCCGAGGACATAATGGTCTTCTTGGGGCCCGGAATTGGACCTTGTTGTTATAAGGTCGGCGAAGAAGTGATTACGGCTACGCGAGCGGCTTTCGGAAAAAAGGCGCCGCAGGTTCTCGTAACGCGGGAGGGTTCGGTCTATATGGACCTCCACCGCGGCAACGAGCTCACCGCCCAGGGGGCGGGCGTTTTGCCGGGGAATATCTACGGCGTGAAGGCGTGCACCGCTTGCGCCGCGGCGTTATTCGAGTCGCGGCGGCGGGAAGGCGAGGCCGCCGGGCGGATGATGGCCGTCGCGGTGGTCCCGTCGGCCGCGTCCGGGGAGAGGGGCGGTGCGTAGCAGAGCACGGCTCATCGTCGCCGTCGTGTTCACGGCGTGGGTGTTCGCGGCTCTCCTCTACCGCCTCGCCGATTTACAGCTGGCGGCGGGCGACGACTTCTACGCGTTGAGTCAGCAGAACCGCCTTCGGAAGATACCGGTACGGGCGCCCCGCGGACGCATTTACGACCGCGCCGGCAACGTCCTCGCCTATAACAGGCCCCGTTATACGATGCTTTGGATGTTGCCTACCGCGGAGAAGATACCGCCCACGGTCCTCGGGCGCTCGGCTTCCTTTTTGGGAACTACGCCCGCGGCCCTCGCGGCGACGATAGAAAAGAACCGCACGTTTCCCTACGAACCTGCGCTCATCGCCGCCGGCCTTACCTCCAACGAAGTCTTCGCCTTCGAAGAGGTGAGTGCCGACTACCCGGAAATGGCGGTGGCGTCCCGGCCGGTGCGCTTCTACCCCTACGGCCCGCTCGCGTCTCACTTGCTCGGGTACGTGGCCGAGATACCGGCCAACCGCCTCGCCGCTTCCCGGGGAGAGGGTTATAAGCTGGGTGATACCGTCGGCCTTTCCGGCGTCGAGGACACCTTCGAGGGTTACTTGCGCGGCCGCGACGGCTTCGAGACGGTAGAGGTGAACGCGTTGGAGAAGAAGTTGGGGCTGGAATACGCCGAGGAGGTGGCGCCGCCGCGGGCGGGATATGACCTCCACCTAACTATTGACCTCGGCCTCCAGCGGCTCGTGGAGGGGCTCCTGGCCGGCCGGCGGGGCGCCATCGTCGTTATGGACCCGGAGGACGGCGACGTCTGGGCGCTCGCTTCGGCGCCCGGCTTCGACCCGAACCTGTTCGCGCGCGGTATCGCCCGGGAGGAGTGGTCTTCGCTCATCTATGACGAACAGCATCCTCTGCTCGACCGGGCGATTCAGTGTTCGTATCCGCCCGGGTCCACCTTCAAACTCGTAACCGCGACGGCCGCCCTGGAAGAGGGTTTGGTCACACCGGGGGAGAAGATGCCTCAGCCGTGCTATGGCGTTTTCCGTTACGGCCGATGGTTGTTCCATTGTTGGAAGCCGAGCGGCCACGGCGCCTTGGACATCGTCGGCGGCCTGAAAAACTCCTGTAACGTCTTCTTCTTTCAGCTTGGCCTGCGCGTGGGTCTGGACAACCTGAGCCGCTATGCTCGTCTCTACGGTTACGGCTCCGCGACGGGCGTCGCCCTCCCCCACGAGAACGCCGGCCTTATCCCTACGCGCGAGCGACTCGAGCGAAAATGGGGAAAGAGATGGCCGCGGGGCGAAGTGCTCAACAACGCCATCGGCCAGGGCCAGGTCCTTCTCACCCCTATCCAGGAGCTGACGGCGTTCTGCGCCTTCGCGAACGGCGGCCGGCTTTACGCGCCCCGCGTCGTTACCTACGCCGCCGACGGCAACGGCACCGTGCGGGCTTCGTTCCCGCCGCGCGTCCGCGGCCGCCTGGGGTTGAAGCCCGCCACCCGCGAGTCAATAATGCGCGGCCTTGTCGGCGTTGTTGACCGCTTCGGCATTAACGAACATTACCTCGCCGGGAAGACCGGTTCCGCGGAGAACCCCCTCGGCGATACCCACGCCTGGTTCACCGGCTTCGCGCCGGCGTACGCGCCCAAGGTGGGCGTATGTATTTTAGTGGAGAACGGCGGCTACGGTGAATCGTATATTAAATGGGCCAAGGAAATCGTGGCGTATTGCCGCCAGAACATTATCGGCGAAGGGGCGTGGCCGGGACCGCCGGCCGGCCTCACGCCCGCGGCTATGGAAAGAGCGGCGTTACCGGGTCCGGCCCAGCCGGCTAATTAGATGGCGACGCTCCGGGACATAAGCCGGCGCTTCGACCTCCCCCTCTTGGCGGCGGCGTTCCTTTTGAGCCTCGCCGGCTTGGCGGCGGTCTATTCGGCGACGGCGGGCGGCGCGCCGTTCTTCCGGCAGCTATTATGGGTGGCGCTCGGGTGGGGCGCGTTGGCCGGCGCGCTGGCGGTCCCCTATCGCGTCGTCGTTAGGTTTTCCTGGGCGGCGCATCTCCTGATTATCGCGGCGTTGGCGGTCCTCGCGTTCAAGGCGTCGTCGGGCGGCGCGCGTCGGTGGCTCGCGCTCGGGCCGGTTACGTTCCAACCGAGCGAGGTCGCGAAGGTAACCGCGGTGCTCACGCTGGCGCTACTCCTCGAGCTATCCGGGCGTTTTGACGGCATCGCCGCGTATATCCTGCCGGTCGTTGCGGCCGCGGCGCCGGCGGTATTGATCGCGGTGGAGCCGGACCTCGGCACCGCCGCGGTCTTCGTCCCCATCCTCTTCGCCTGTCTCTATTGGGCGGGCGCGCCGCTTTGGCACCTGCTATTGCTGCTGTCGCCGCTCGTGGCTTTGGTGGTTTCGTTTAACCTGGGTGCCTTCGCCGCGTTCCTCGCCGTCGTCGCGGTCGTCGTATTAATAGCCCACCTCCGGTGGTGGGAGCGGGCGTTCTTTTTCGCGGTCAACGTCGTCGCGGGCGTCGCGACGCCGACGGCGTGGGGGCTTTTGAAAGATTACCAACGCCAGCGGATCCTGTCGTTCCTCGCGCCCACCGCGGACCCGCGCGGCGCGGGTTATTCGATAATCCAGGCGAAGATCGCGCTCGGCTCCGGGCGGCTTTTCGGCAAGGGCTTTTTGGCCGGCAGCCAGGTTCATCTCAAGTTCCTGCCGGCGGGGCATACCGATTTCGTCTTGCCGGCGTGGGGAGAGGAGTTCGGCTTTATCGGGTGCCTGCTGGTCGTAATATTATTCGCGGTAATCGTTATCCGCTCGTTCACTATCGCCTATCACGCCGCGGACCGGTGGGGCGCGGTCCTCGCCTTCGGCTTGGGCGCGCTGTTCTTCACCCACTTCGCGGTGAACGCGGCGATGGCGGTGGGCCTCATCCCCGTTACCGGCCTGCCGCTCCCGTTTATGTCCTACGGCGGCTCGGCGACGGTTATGTCGTTCGCCGCGATAGGGTTGATAATGAACGTGAAGCTTAGGCGGGAGGCCGTCGCGCGTCAGCTCGCGCTCCGCGGCCGGTGACGGCCGCCGGCGTTCTTCTAATAATATTGATGACGCCCGGCGAGAAGGTCGGGCGCTTTTAGGATGCGGCGCCGGCGGCGGCCGCTTAGGGAGAATCTTCTTCGGCGACGCCGCGGGCGGCGATGAAGTCGAGGATATAACGCGTCGCCGCGTCGCCCTCCCGCCCGAGGGACAACACCGTCGAGTAGTGGTTCTTCCCGGGAATCTCCTTCACCGGCGTCGAGACGCCCTTTTCGGCGAAGGCGCGCGCGAGGCGGCGGGTTTGGTCGCGAAGGTGCGCCGGGTCGTGTTCCGCGTATAACAATAGGAACGGCGGCGCGTCCGCGCGAACGAAGTTGGGGGCCGACGCCGCGGCGCGCGTCGCCGCATCATTGCCGAAAGCGGGCCTTCCTATGAACCACCTTGCGAACCACCCGGCCTGTTCCCATAAATATTCGATATCGTAGGGGCCGCTTATGCCGATGACGCCGGCGACCGCGTCCGCGGGAACGCCCCGGGCGGCGAGGTAGTTCTCGTCGAGGGCGACGAGCGCGACGAGGTGGGCGCCGGCGGAGTGGCCGCACAGGAAGAGGCGGTCCGGCGCGCCGCCGTAGGCGGCGATGTTTTCGTACGTCCACCGGACCGCGCGGGCGACGTCCTCGGCGCACGCCGGGAACTTATATTTAGGCGCCAAGCGGTAGCTCGCGACGACGACGCCGATGCCGTTGCGGGCGAACCTTTCACCCAAACGGTCGTAGGGGTTGAGGAGGCCGTCCTTGTCGCCGAAGCGCCAGCCGCCGCCGTGGATGAAGATGAGGACCGGGAAGTCGTGGGCTTCGCCCGGGAGGTAGAGGTCGAGGAGGTGCTTCTTCGCGTCGTAGCCCGGGCCCGAGTAATACGTGATGTTTTTAACGACGCGGACGTCGCTCGAGCGGGCGGCGCCGCACGCGCCGGCCCACAGGGCCGCGGCGAGGATGAGAAACGTTCGCCGGCGGGAGGTAAAGTTCACGTCTTCAGCTCTTCCCGTTTGGCCGCCGGGAAGAGGATATTGTTGAGGATAAGGCGGTAGCCGGGCGAGTGTTTATAGAAGCGGAGGTCCGTGGGCATCTCGCCGACGAAGTGTTGGAAGTCCTCCGGGTCGTGGCCGCCGAGGAACGAGAAGAAGCCCTCGCCGTGGTTGCCGTAGATGTATTTCGCCTCCTCGAGGCCGTCCACCGTCGCGAGGACGACGACGTTTTTCTTGACCGTTTCTCGGGTGAAGGCGGTGGTCTGGCCCATAAATTCGGCGATGCGGCTTACGTGGTCCTGGGTGAGGATAGTGGGGATGGTATCGGCCTTGGCGCTGAAGGCGAAGAGGGTAAAAGACCCTCTATGGAGCGGGTCCGCGGGCGCGATGGACCGGGGCGTGTCGATCGTCGAATATTCGTAGACGTAGGGGCTGGTTATAAGCTCGAAGTTGGTGAAGGCGAGGGTGCGGGAGAAGTCCAGGCGCTCGTCGGCCGCCGGGTCCGCGGGCGTGCCGTCGAAGGGTTCGGCGACGATGTCCACGCCCTGGGCCGCGAGGGCGATGTCGAGGGTGTCGGTCGCGGAGCACATCGCGAAGAGGAAGCCGCCGCCGGCGACGAATTTCTCGATCTCCGCGGCCGCGGCGCCCATATACGCGGCGACCGAGGGGAAGCCCGCGGCCGCGGCCTCCGCGCGGTACGTCTCGACCATACTGTCGTACCAGGGCGTCCCGGCGAAAGACGCGTAGAACTTGCCGAACTGGCCGGTGAAGTCCTCGTGGTGGAGGTGGAGCCAGTCGTATTGGTAGAGGCCGCCCGTGAGGACGACGTCGTTCCACACCACGTCGTAGGGGATGCGGGCATAGTCGAGCGCGAGCATCACCGCGTCGTCCCACAGCTCCTCGCTCGGCGGCGCGTAGAGCGCGATGCGGGGCGCCTTCGTCAGCGGCACCGCCTCCATATTGTTCTCTTCGATTACGTTATAGATGGGCCCGGCGTCGGCGACGGCTTCCGCGGTTACGCCGCGCTCGGCGCAGAGCGCGGCCAGCCCCTCGTAGTTCTCGAGGAGGAACGAGCCGCCGCGGTAGTTGAGGAGCCACTCGGCGCGGCCGCCGCGGCTCAGTGCCTCATAGCAGACGCCGTAGGCGCGGAGGTGGTCCGCCTGGGCGCCGTCCATCGGTAGGAGGAGGAAGGTCCCGGCGGCCGGCGCCGCGAACGCGAGGGCCAACGTCGCCGCGGCGATTTTCTCGCGGATGCGCATTCCTTAATATTGATTGCCGGGACCGTATATAGGTTTAAGAGAAAGGAGGGCGGCCGGCGTTGTAGAGAGACTGGAACTCGGCGCCGGCCTTACGTCCGCTCGGCGCGGAGACGGTCGGCGGGCGCCGTCGCTTCGGCGGCCGCGGCCAACCGTCGCTTCCGTCGGCGCGCGGTCCGCCACGCGTACGCCAACTCGAACATAATATGCGCCGCTACCGCCGGCAGGGAAAAGAGGTAGGCCGCGAACTGGAGAGGTTGGTGTTTGCGGAAGTAGCGCATCATCGAGATGTGATGCATGACCACCATACGATAGGGGTGAAGCGACGACGACTCACCCCAGTGGTGGAGGGCGTGGACGTACGGTAGGAGGTAGGTCGCGAAGCCGGCGTCGCGGGCCCGGCGGCTGAAGTCGGCGTCTTCTACGTACATAAAATACTTCGCGTCCATCGGCCCGATGAGGTCGATGAGCTCGCGTTTGAACATCGCCGCGGCGCCCGCGACGAAGTCCACCCGCGCCGGCTTCCCCAGGTCGAGGTCGCTGTAGAAGGCCCGCCGCGAGAACGGGTTCTTCGGCCATAGCCGGTAGATGAACGAACGGCGATTGCCGATGAGATAGAAGAGGTTCGGGAAGCGGCGATAGGATTCTTGGAGCCGGCCGTCCGGGCTGAGGAGCGCCGGGCCGACGATGCCCGCGTCCGGGTTTTCGTCCAAAAAGCCCGCGAGTCGGTCGAAGAGTCCCGGCGTCGCCTCGCAGTCGGGGTTCATAAGCATTAAATACGCTCCCCGCGCACGCGCGAGGCCCCGGTTGTTGGCGGCGGCGTAGCCTACATTATGACGGTTGCGGATAAAGATGATGTCGTCGCGGCTCGCGAGGGCTTCGGCGGAACCGTCGGCCGATGCGTTGTCCACTACTATTATTTCCAGCTCGCCGTCGGCCGGCGCGTTCGCCCAACAGGACTCGATGCAATTCTCGATTACGTGGCCGGCGTTATAGTTGACGACGACGACGGATACGGCCGGCGGCGGCGCCGGGCGGCGGCGGGGCCGTCGGTCGGGCACGGCCTCGCCGACTTCGGCGGACCGTATCCACTCCGCCTGGGCGGCGAGGCCCTCTTCCAGGGGCGTGGCGGGGTCGTAGCCCGCGGCGGCGCGAAGGGCGGAGATGTCACCCTGCGTTACGCGAACGTCGCCGCGTTGATGGCCGGCGCGGCGCACCTGGGCCTTTTTCCCCAATGTTTTTTCGAGCGCGGCGACTAAGGTCGTCAAGGGAATGGTCCGGCCGGAAGCGACGTTGAAAGGCCCGCCCGCGATATTCTTTTCCCAAACGTCCGCGGTGGCGCGAACGACGTCGCCCACGTACGTAAAGTCCCGGCTCTCATCGCCCGCGCCGTAGAGGGTAATCGGCTCCCCGGCGAGAATTGCGCGGATAAACTTATGGATAGCCATATCCGGCCGTTGCCGTGGCCCGTAGACGGTGAAGTATCGTAGGATAACGGCGGTAAGGCCGTAGCTCTTTACGTATAAATGAACCAAATCCTCGGCGGCGAGCTTCGTCGCGCCGTAGGGGGAGACCGGCGCCGGCGTCGCGTCTTCGCGGACCGGAAGGTCCGTGACGTCGCCGTAGATGGAGCTGGAGGACGCCAGGACCAACGGCTTCGTGGCGTAGGGGCGCAACGCCTCGAGGAGTCGTTGTGTCGCGAGGACGTTGTGGGTTAAGTATTCCTGGTAATGCGCGCCCCAGGAATCGCGGACGCCCGGGCGCGCGGCGAGGTGGAAGACGGCGTCGACGCCGGCAATAAGGTCGTCGAGTTCGTCCTGGGCGAGGTCGAATTCAAGGAAGTGGAACGCCGCGTTATCGCGGGCGGCGCGCAGGTTGGCCTCTTTGGCGGCCCGGCCGTAGTTACCGAGGAAGTTATCTATGCCGACGACTTCGGCGCCCCGCGCCAGGAGCTCGGCGACGAGGTTGGAGCCGATGAAGCCCGCGGCGCCGGTTACAAGGGCGCGGCGACGCGGCGTAACTTTCCCGATTTCGGCGCGCGCGTCCATATTATAGACGAAAAGGCCGCGGCGGAGGCGGCCCTCCTTCCAGATTATTACGCCTACTCTTGAATGTCAAGGGGAGAATTGGCTTGACCGGAGCGGGCCGCGACCGTAAAATGAAAAAGGCCCACCGGACGGGCCTATTGTCGCGCCGCCGGGGCCGCTACGCCTTTTGGACTTTGCCGGCTTTAAGGCAACGCGTGCATACCCGCAGCGTCTTCACCCGCCCGTCGACCTTGGCGCGCACGCGTTGGAGGTTGGGCATAAACTTGCGCCGGGTAACGTTGTGGGCGTGGCTAATGCTATGGCCGAACATCGGCCCCTTGCCACAGATGTCGCATTTGTAAGACATAATTGCCTTCTCTTTACGGTTTGGATGATAGCATAAATAAGATGCCGTCGCAACCGGAAAAGCCCCGTCTGTCGGTGGCGGTCCTCGCCCATAACGAGGCCGGCGACCTCGACGCCCTGCTCGCGACGCTGTCGTTCGCCGACGAAGTAGTCGTCGCCGACGCCGGCTCGCAGGACGAAACCGCCGCCGTCGCGCGCCGCGCGGGCGCGAAGGTCATCGCCGTGGCCAACGACTATAACCTGAACGTGAACAAGTCCGCGGCGCTCGCGGCGTGCCGTGGCGATTGGGTCATCTACCTCGACCCGGACGAGCGCGTCCCGCCTGCGTTGGCCGCCGCCGTTCGCGCCGCGGTCGCGGATGACGACGCCCCCTACGTCGCCTACGACTTCCCCCGTCTCAACAATTACTTCGGGAAATACCTGAAACACGGCGGCGCTTATCCCGACTATCAACTACGTCTGTTCCGGCGAGGCCGCGGGCGCTTCCCCTGCCGTTCGGTCCACGAACGACTTGAAGTTGACGGTCCTATCGGAAGGCTCGCGCCGCCCCTCCTTCACGAGACCTATCCGACGGTAGCGGATTATATACGGAAATTGCCTTTCTACGTTGTCGCGGGCGCCGATTACTTGGGGCGGCGGGGCGTCCCCGTCAAACTCGTCGCGGACGTGTGGTTCTTCCTCCTCCGGCCCGCGCTCCGGTTTTTCCGCCGCTACTTCTTACGCTTGGGCTTTCTGGACGGTTGGGCCGGCCTCCTCGCCTGCGCCCTCGACGCGGTCCAGGGGATGCTAAGCTATTACGACTTCCGGACGCGGCCACCCGGGCACTAAGTGCGAATCCTTCACATAAATAAATTCTTGTATTGCCGGGGCGGCGCCGAGCGTTATATGTTCGACGTCGCCCGGGCGTTGCGCGGACGCGGCCACGACGTCTTCTTCTTCGGGACGGACGACCCGGCGAACGTCGAGAAGGAGTATCGGCGCTACTACCCCTCCTATCACGACTTCGCCGCGCCTCACGTCCCGCCGGCGGCCGCGCTGGCCGCGATATGGTCGCGCCGGGCCGCGCGGAACCTACGCACGTTCCTCCGCGAAGTCAAGCCCGACGTCGCCCACCTCCACAATATCAGCTACCATCTAACGCCCTCCGTTATTGCGGCGTTATCTCGCGACGGCGTTCCCGCGGTGATGACGCTCCACGACTATAACATCCTCTGCCCCAACCACTATTTCTATAGCCGCGGCGAGCCCTGCTTCCGTTGCCCGGAGAATAGCTATTTCGCCTGTGTAACCCGGCGTTGTATTAAAGGCCGGCTCGGGCCTTCGCTTGTCGGTTACGCGGCACATCTTATCGCTCGCCGGACCGGCGTTTATCGCCGGCTCGCCCGTCTTATCGTTCCCTCGGTCTTCCTCCGCGAACGGCTTCTCGCCGCGGCGTTCGCCGCCGACCGCGTTACTCTCATCCCGCCCGCCGTCGACGTCGAGGAGACGACGGCCGCGGAGAAGGGGGATTATTTTCTCTACGCCGGCCGGCTGGCGCCCGAGAAAGGCGTGGATATGTTGATATCCGCGGCCGGCCTCGCGGGCGGCGACGTCCATCTCAAGGTCGCCGGCGCCGGGCCCGCGGCCGCGGCGCTCCATAAGCTCGCGCGAGATGCCGCGGTCGCGAGAGTCGAGTTCCTGGGGCACGTCGCGCCCGAGGAGCTCGCGCGGACGATGGCCGCGGCCCGGGCGGTGGTCGTGCCCTCCCGCTGGCCCGAGAACACGCCGGCGGTTATCCTCGAGGCCTTCGCCGCGGCGACCGCGGTCGTGGCCGCGCGGGCCGGCGGCGTTCCCGAGATGGTCGCGGACGGCGTCGAGGGCCTGCTCTTCGACCCGGGCGACGTGCGCGGCCTCGCGGCCGCCCTCAGCCAACTCGCGGCCGACGACGGGCGCGCGCGCGCGTTGGGGGAGGCAGGCCGGCGGCGGTTGCGACGGGACTTCTCGTTCGCCGAGCATATAGGTTGCCTCCTATCGGTCTACGGCGAGGTTGCGGCGTGAGAGTCGCGATGCTGGGCCTTAAGGGCATACCCGCTCTCCACGGTGGCATCGAGCGCCATGTGGAGGAGCTCGCGGCTCGTCTTGCCGCCTGCGGCCACGACGTAACGGTCTATTGCCGGGAATATTATACGCCCGCGGGCGCGTCGGTCCCGCCGCTCACGCTCCGCCGCCTCCCGAGCGTTCGGACCAAGCACCTCGACGCGTGGACCCATACGCTCCTATCGTCGTTCGCCGCGGCACGTCGTCCTTTCGACATCTATCATTACCATGCGCTCGGGCCGGCGACGCTTTCGTTCCTACCCCTCCTCTTGGGCAAGAAGGTCGTCGTAACGGTCCACGGCCTGGATTGGCAACGGGAGAAGTGGGGCCCGTTGGCCGCGGCGTATCTCCGGCTCGGCGAGGTCGCCGCGGCGCGCCTGCCGTCCAAGACGATCGTCGTCTCGCGCGACCTCCAACGTTATTTCGCCCGCCGATACCGGCGACGGACGACGTATATCCCCAACGCCGTTGCCGCGCCCGCGGCCGTTGACTTCGGCGAACTCAAGAAGTTCGGCCTGGAGGCCGGCAACTATGTCCTCACCGTCGGGAGGCTCGTGCCGGAGAAGGGCATCCATCTTCTTATAGACGCGTATAACGCCCTCGGCGACGCGCCGCCCCTCGTCATCGTCGGCGACGACCCCTATGGCGGTTACGTCGCCCGGTTGAAAGAGTTGGCCGGTGACCGCGTCCGCTTCCTCGGCTACGTCTACGGTCCGCCGTTGGCCGCGTTCTACGCGGGCTCGCTCCTCTACGTCCAGCCGTCCACCCTCGAAGGGCTCTCTATTGCGCTTCTGGAGGCGATGAGCTACGGCGCCGCGGTCCTGGCCTCCGACATCCCGGCCAACGCGGAGGCGTTGGGCGACGCGGGCGTCTACTTCCGCCCGGGCGACGCCCGGGCACTCGAGGGCCGGCTCCGCCGCCTCCTCGCCGCGCCCCGGCTTCTCAAAGAAAAAGGCGCCGCGGCCCGGCGCCGCGCCGCGATGTTGTATTCCTGGGACGAGGTGGCCCGCCGGACCGAAGCGGTCTACCGCGCGGCCCTCGGCTACGCCGCCTCCGACGCCGGCCGCCGGTAGACCGTTTCCCCCTTCACCACCGTCGCGACGACTTGCACTTCGGCAATCTTGGCCGGCGGCAGGAGGCGCGGGTCCGGCGTAACGACGGTGAACGACGCCCACTTCCCCGGCGCGAGCGCACCCCAGTCGTTTTCGGCGAAGACCGACGCCGCGGCGCCGCTCGTGAACGCGGCGAGCGCCTCGTCGAAGGACAGGCGTTCCTCTTCCGTCGGGTGGGTCATCGCCGCGGCGATGCCCAGAAGCGGCTCGAGCGGCGTGATGTTCGCGTCGGACCCGCCCGCCAGCCGGACGCCCGCCCTCAACGCCGAGCGGAGCGGGTTGGTGCGCCGGCGCCGCCGGGTGCCCAGGCGCAGTTCGTACATCCCGCCGGCGCCGCCCCAGAACCATTCGAACGCGGGTTGGCAAGACAAGACGACGCCCAGCGCCGCGGCCCGCGCCAGCTCCCGGGCGGAAATAAGTTCGCCGTGCTCCAGGCGGTGGCGGGGCTCGGGCCGGGGATATTCCCGCTGGGCGAGCTCGTAGGCGTCCAGCACTTGTGCCACGGCGCGGTCGCCGATGGCGTGAAGGGCAACTTGAAGCCCCGCGGCGTGGGCCGTCAAGACGAACGCGTTCAGGTCGTCGTCGGCGAAGTATAGCTCGCCGCGCATCGTCGGCCGGTCGGCGTAAGGTTCGCCCAGCGCCGCGGTCCAAGAACCGAACGAGCCGTCCACCAGGATACATCCCCCTATGCGCGGCAGGCCCAGTTCGCGCGCCGCGGCGACCACCGGTATCTGGGGAAAGATAAACACTTCCACCGGCAACTCGTCGCGACAGCTCATAAGCACGCGGACGTCGTCGTCGCCGAAGAGTTGGCCGCCCTCGAGGGCGCAGAGGGCGACGACGCCGCGCGAAGCGGCCGACGCCGCGGCGTCGCGGTAGGCCGCGGCTTTGGTGGCGGCGTCGAGCCGGTCGTAGATGCGGGCCCGCGCGAGTTCGTTCGCACGGCCGAACAGCCGCCCCGTTGGACGGCCCGTCGCCTCGAGCTCCACGCCCGGCCAGGACGCCGAGATATCCAAGAAGCGCCACGCCGCGCCGTTGACCACCAGCGAGTGCGCGTCTACGCGGATAACTACGACCGGCCGCGAAGGCGCCGCGGCGTCGAGCTCCGCGGCCGCCGGCAAGCGCCCCTCCGCGAGGCGGGTCTCGTCCGCGCCGGCGCAGATGAGGACCTCGCCCGCCGGTGACGCCGCGCCGCGCACGAGCTCGACGATGTCGTCGAGGCGGTGCGCGCCCGCGAGGTCCACGTAACGTCGGGAAAGGCCCGTAAGGAGCAGGTGGACGTGGGCGTCCCAGAGGCCGGGGAGGATGACGGCGTTGCCGAAGTCGGTTAGCGCGGCGCCGGCGCGCGCGAACGCCGCGGCCGCGGCCGCCGGCCCCACCGCGGCGATGCGACCTCGGCGGACCGCGAGGAACGCCGCGCCGGGCGCGGTGATTATAGCTTTCGCCCGATATAACCTTTCGGCTTCCATTCCTTCAGCGCCCCTCGTTGACACAAAGCTATCGTTATGGTAGCATAATAGACGAAAGCCGTTAATAGTCAAATGGTTATAGAAAGTAGCAAGCCGGTAAGCGTTCTGGCCGTAGGGTCTTTGGCGTTGGATACGATCGACGCGCCGGGCGGCCGCGTCGAGGAGGCGGTGGGCGGCTCCGCGACCTACTTCTCTTTGGCCGCGGCGTTGTTCGCGCCGGTCGCGGTCGTGGGCGTCGTCGGCGACGACTTCCCCGCGGCGGCCGTCGAGATGCTCCGGGCGCGGGGCGTCGATTGCCAAGGGGTGGAGCGGCGCCCGGGGCGGACGTTCCGTTGGCGCGGCCGCTACGACGACGTCAACGTCGCCATTACCGAGGGGACCGACTTGGGCGTCTTCGCGGAATTCGACCCGACGATTCCGTCGGCGTCCGTCGGCGCGCCGTTTGTCTTCCTCGGGAATATAGACCCGCTGGTGCAGGCGGCGGTTCTGGCGCAGGTCCAGGCGCCGAAGTTCGTCGCGGTGGACACTATGAACTATTGGATAGACCGGCAACGCGACGATTTGGAGAAGGTCATCGCGCGCGCGGACGCGCTCATCGTCAACGACGCCGAGGCGAAGATGCTGGCCGGCGGCGCGAACTTATCGGCGGCGGCGGCGCGGTTGCTGGAGTTAGGGCCCCGTTACGTCGTCGTGAAGAAAGGCGAACACGGCGCGGTCCTCTCGGCCCGGGACTTTGACTTCCTCTTACCGGCCTACCCCCTCGCCGAAGTTGCGGACGCCACCGGCGCGGGCGACACCTTCGCCGGCGGCTTCGTCGGTTACCTGGCCGCCACGGGCGACGTCTCACCCGCGAGCCTCCGCCGCGCCGTCGCCTACGGCATCACCGTGGCTTCCTTCACCGTCGAGGGGCTGGGCGCCGAGCGCCTCCAGCGCCTGAGCCGCGACGAGGTAGATGAGCGCCTGACGCGGTTGGGCGATATGACCCGCTTTTAAATCGCAGGGGCTTAGAGGAAATATGGGGACGGTAATTTTAGCCTTAGCTCTCGTTCTCGACCGGGCCATCGGGATATATATGCTCGTAATCGTCATTCGAGCGATCATCTCGTGGTTTCGGCCGAGCGCCCGCAACGCCGCTATACGGTTTCTCTACGGCGTTACCGACCCGGTGCTGAACCCGGTGCGGGACCTGATTCATTACCGGCTCCGCCTCAACCTCGGCGGCATCGACTTCTCGCCGCTGGTCGTTATCGCAGCGCTTTACGCGGTGCGGGCGTTGGTGGTCCCGTGGCTCGTCGGGTTGGCGCGGACCCTCGGCTGAGTTTGCGCCGGCGCACGAGGGCGGCGGGCACGCCGCATTTTTTTTAGGCCGTTGTGTCTACGGTAGGTGGCATATGGTGACCGCGGCGGTGGCGTTCTGCTTGGGGGCGGCGGCGGTCATCGCCCAGCTCGAGCTCCTGCGCGAATACCTCGGCCTGGCCGGCGGGAGCGAAGTGGCGTTGGGGCTGTCGTTCGCGGCGTGGCTCGCCGCGGGCGGCGCAGGCAGTCTGGCGGCGAGCCGTCTCCGCCGCGCGAGCTGGGTCGCGGCCACCGCGGCTTTCGGGGCCTTCGCCGGGGCTTACGTCTTCGGCCTTTGGCTCATATGGGGCGGCCGCGGGATATTGGGGGCCGCGCCGGGGGAGCTTATCAGTTGGCTTCGGGCGTTCGGCTTCGCCTTTGCCGCGATGGGGCCGCCGGCGTTCTTCGCGGGCGCGACGTTTGTATTCGTGGCCGCGGCGAGCCGCAAGGCGAAAGTAGTCTACGTCGGCGAGGCGGCGGGGGCGTGCGTCGCCGGCCTGCTTTTTACGGTTCTCCTTTCGCGGTGGTTCACCCCTTTGGCGGCGGGGGCAATCGTGTTTTTCGGCGCCGCGGCGGCCGCGGCGTTGGCCTTGGGACGGCGTCTCCCGGGCGTATTGATTACGGCCGCCGCTTTGGCCGCGGGGGTTTTAATACTCTCTAATCAAAACGCACTCACCGGCCGATGGTTCTTCGCGCGCTCCTTTCCCGCCGAAAAGGTCTTGGACTACCGGACGTCGCCTTACGGCGCGGTCGTCGCGACGGCGCGCGCCGACCAGTTCACCCTATACGAGAACGGCCTATTGGTATCGTCCTATCCCAACCGCCTTGCCGCGGAGGAGACCGTTCACCCGGCGATGCTCCTGCGGCCGAAGGCGTCGCGCGTCGTGCTCTTCGGCGGCGGCTTGAACGGCGCCTTGGCTGAGTTCGCGAAATACCCGTCCGTTCGGGAAGTCCGTTACGTGGAGCTCGACGCGGCCCTGGTCGCCGCCGCCCAGGCGACGTATTACCCGACGATTATTTCTTCGCCCCGGGTCAAGTTTATCGCCGGGGACGGCCGGCGGTGGGCGCGCCGCGCGGTCGGGGAGGGCGTGCGGGCCGACGTCGTCCTCGTCGCGATGCCGCTGCCGGCGTCCGCGCAGGTCAACCGCTACTTCACGCGGGAGTTTTTCGAGGACGTGAGGGCTTTGCTCGCCGCGGGCGGCGTCTTGGCCTTTGTCGCCCCCGGCGCCGCGAACTATTACCCGCCCGAGCTCGCGGCGTTCCTGAGCACGACCCGGCGGACCGCCGCGGACGTTTTCCGCTATGTGGAGATTTTACCGGGCGAACGCGTCGTCTTCCTCGCCGCGGACGTCCCGTTGGATACGTCGGCCGTGGCCTACCGCCGGGCGTTAGCGAAGACCGGCATAAGAAACGTCTACTTCACGCCGGCCTACTTCCAGTTCCGGCTCACGCCGGACCGGCTCGCCGCGGCGCGCCGGGCCACGGGTCTTCCCGCGCCGCCGAACGTCGACCTCAAGCCCGCGGGGCTATATTACGGCTTGACGTTGTGGGCGGCGCGCATCGGCGGCGGCGAGCGCAAGGTCTTAGCGGCGGCGCGCCGGGTGCGGTTATGGTATATTATCCTGTTCGCCGCGGCGGTCGCGATGCCGTGGTTCGTCGGCCGGCGGCGGCTCGGCGGCCGTCCGGCGGTAATCCTCGCGCTCGTCGTCCAGGGGTTCATCGAACTCTCGCTGGAGATATTTATCATCTTGGGCTTTCAGGTGGTCTACGGCGCGGCGTATCTGGAACTGGCGTTAATCGTGGGCGCGTTTATGGCAGGGTTGGCCGTCGGCGGCCTGTTGCCGCGCGGGGGCACGGCCGCGCGGGGACGCCGAACCCTTATCAAT
>CAZJNB010000002.1:0-25923 GCA_964547385.1 uncultured bacterium | reverse complement strand
GGCTTTGGCTCTCGGGCCTAAGGCCTACCGTAACGGCGTGGCCGGCGTCGCGGAGGTTGAGCGCTTGGGCCCGGCCTTGGTTGCCGAAGCCGATTACAGCCACCGCCGCGCCTGTAAGCGGCGCGGCCGAGATGTCCTCGTCGTGGTAGACTTGGAGCGTGCGGTTCATTAGTGAGGCCGCGGCGGTGCGGTCAGTCTTCTTCCCAGACCAGAATCCGGCCGCAATTATCACAGACCTCGAGGCTATCCATCCGGTGGATGATGTCGAGGCGCATAGCGGGGATGGTAACGAAACAGCCCTGGCAGACGCCGCCCCGGACCGATACGATCGCGCGGTCGTGGTATTTTTCGTAGTATCGTTCGTAGAGCGAGCGCAGGTCGTTGCGGACATCGTCGAGCTTGTTCACCTTCCCCGTCGCGAAGTCTTCGAACTCCTTCAAGATTACGTCGATATCGTCGTCGTGGAGCTCACCCGAGAGTTTGAGCTGTTGGAACGCGTTCTTAAGAGCGAGGAGGCTCTGGTCGATTTTTCGCAGTTCGCTTAGGACGGTGATCTCTTTGCCCATATCGCGTTTGCCGCCGGCGTCTTTCTCCGTCAAGGTCTTCTCCTCCTGTGTAATCCTGGGCCGCAGGGTGAATTGGTGGAACTTACTCCTCGTAAGGGTGCGTTTTCCGCCCGTTTCCCAATATCTCGACGGCGTCGAGCGCGAAGTCCTCCCGCGGCTCCAGGCGGACGTGGCCGCCGTGTTCGAGCTCCAACCGGCTTAAACGGCCGGCGAACGTCGTCTCCAAATATCCCTTGAGCTGGGGGTGGACGACGACCGTTATCTCGTCGCCGCCCGCGGCGTGGAAGCGCCGGTCGAGTTCTCGCTCGAGCTTCCGGCCCAACGCGTCGAAGTCGAGGACCGTTCCCCGGCCATGGCAGAAGGGGCACGGCCGGCTCATCGTAGCGGCCAAACTGCCCCGTTGCCGTTGGCGCGTCATCTCGACCATGCCCAACTCGGACAGCTCCAATATACGACACCGCGCCCGGTCGCGGGCCATATGTTCCCGAAGTTCGGCGAGGACCCGGCGCTTGTTCTCCGCGACGGTCATATCTATGAAGTCGATAATGATGATGCCGCCGATGTTGCGGAGGCGGACTTGTCGGGCGATTTCCGCCGCGGCCTCGACGTTCGTCTTTAAAATCGTCTCCTCTTGGTTCTCCCGGCCCAGGAAGCGACCGGTGTTGACGTCTATCGCGACGAGCGCCTCGGCCTCGTCGATGACGATGTAGCCGCCGCTCCGAAGCCAAATGCGGCGCCGGAACATCCGGTCGATTTCGGCCTCAACGCCGAAGGCGTCGAAGATCGGATGGTCGTCGTCATAAAGGCGGACGCGCGATATCAACGAGGGGGCGTATTTACCCGCGAGGGCGCTTACGCGTTCGTAGGCGGCGAGGGAATCGACGATGAGGATGTCCACGTCGGCGGTGAACTGGTCGCGGAGGACGCGCCCTAAAAGATCTTTGTCTTGGTAGAGAAGCGCCGGCGCCGGGCGGCGGCCGGCTTGCGTGACGATACGCCGCCAAATCTCGGCCAGCTCCTGAACCTCCGGTTGGATTTGTTCGGCGCGGGCGTCTTGGGCGGCGGTCCGGACGATGAAGCCATGGCGGCGCGGGCGCGCGTCTTCCACGATTTGCCGGAGGCGCTCCCATTCGTCCGCGTCCGCGATACGCGCCGATATGTTGACGCGGTCGCTGTAGGGCATAAAAACGAGGTAGCGTCCGGGGATGGTTATCGCTGTAGTGAGCTTGGCGCCTTTATCGCCGATGGACTCCTTAACCACTTGCACGATTACGTCTTGCCCGCGGCGGAGCACATCGCGGATGGACGTGTGGGGCGCGGGTGCCGGCGGCGTCACTTCGCGGGCGCCGAAGAGTTCGTTGACGTCTTCCGCGCCGGTAAGGACGACGTCCGACGCGTGGAGGAAGGCGCGCTTGGCGCGGCCGATGTCCACGAACGCGGAGCCGAGGCCGGGGAGCACGTCTTCCACCCGGCCCTTATAGATGTCGCCCGCGTAGCGCGCGCCGCCCTCTTGTTCGAGGTGTAATTCGACGAGCTTGCCGTTCTCGACGACCGCGATGCGGACCTCGCCGTGAGAGGTATCTACGAGGATCTCTTTGTGCATACGAAGCCGGCCCGAGTCGGCGCCGGGAAAGAGGCTACTATACCTCGGCGATTATAGCACGACGCGCCGCGCGCGTAAAAGGAAAAATAGGCGGACGCCGGGGCCCCGGCGATATTGGGTGCCGTCCGCCGGCCCCGTCGCCGAGACGCCGATATTTTAAATAACGCTTGACTTCACGCGGCGAAGTTGTTATATTACCGCCCCTCGCGGCGGGTGCCGCGAGCGCTTAATATGGTGGCGATATGAGACCGACGATGAAGACGTACATACCTAAAGAGAGCGACATCGATAGGCGTTGGTTCGTCGTGGACGCCGAGGGGAAGGTTTTGGGGCGTCTCGCGACCCGTATCGCCCACGTGGTGCGCGGTAAAGAGAAGCCGTATTTTACGCCCCACCTGGATACGGGAGATTTCGTTATCGTAGTGAACGCGGCGAAAGTGCGCGTTACCGGCAAGAAGCTCAGCGATAAAATATATTACCGGCATTCGGGTTACATCGGTCGCTTAAAGGAAACCACCCTCGAGAGCGCGCTTGCGCGGCGGCCCGCGTGGGTTATCCTCCACGCGGTGCGGGGGATGTTGCCCAAGAACCGGCTGGGCCGAAAGCTCTTGCGGAAGGTCAAAGTCTACGCCGGCCCGAGCCATCCGCATCAGGCCCAGAATCCTACGCGTCTCGACATATGACGGGCGGAGGAAGTTCAGTGGAGCGCAAGAGATATTACGCGACCGGAAGGCGGAAGACCGCGGTGGCCCGCTTGTGGCTGGCCGCCGGTGAAGGTGGCTTCGTCGTCAACAAGCGCGCCGTCGAGGAGTACTTCCCGATATGGGAGCACCGCGTTGATATTACGAAGCCGTTTGTAGTTACGAGCACCGAGGGGAAGTTCGACGTCTACGCGACCGTCAAGGGCGGCGGCCCGGCGGGCCAAGCGGGCGCGGTCCGCCATAGTTTGGCGCGGGCCTTGGAGCAGGTGGACGGCTCCTACCGGACGTTGCTCAAAAAGGCGGGCCTTCTTACGCGGGACCCGCGCGCCAAAGAGCGCAAGAAATACGGCCGTCCCGGCGCGCGTAAACGGTTCCAATTCTCCAAACGTTAGAACCTGCTTCGCGAAGGAGGGGCCCGGGCCGCGCTACTAAGTCCAAGGCTATCGCTCCAAAGAGGCGTATCTGTTTGCGGCGCCCCTTGTCGAGGGAACGGAGGTTTAGATAGTCAATGTTTGACGTATCGATGAAACAGCTGTTGGAGGCCGGCGTCCATTTCGGCCACCAAACCCGCCGTTGGAACCCGAAGATGAAACGCTATATCTTCGCGGAGCGCAACGGCATATATATTATCGATTTACAGAAGACGTTGCAGAAGTTGGAGGCCGCTTACGACTTCGTGCGCGCTACCGCGGCCGCCGGCGGCTACGCCCTGTTCGTCGGCACTAAAAAACAAGCGCAGGACGCCATCGTGGAGAACGCGACGCGCTCGGGCGCCTTCTACGTCGTAGGCCGGTGGCTCGGGGGCACCCTCACGAACTTCGAGACGATCCGCAAGAATATAGACCGGCTCAAGAGAATCGAGGAGATGGAGGGGGACGGCTCGATAGGGAGATATGTTAAGAGGGAGCGGCTATCGTTCCAGCGGCAGAAGGCGCGTCTTATTAAGTTCTACCAGGGCATCAAGAGTATGGCCCGGCCGCCGCAGCTCGTGTTCGTTATCGACCCGCGGCGAGAGGACATCGCCGTCCGCGAGGCCAACCGGCTTGGCATCCCGGTCGTGGCGTTGGTGGATACGAACTGTGACCCCGACCCCATAAACTACGTTATCCCCGGCAACGACGACGCCATCCGCTCCATTCGCCTTATAACAACAGCAGTAGCCGACGCGCTGGCCGAGGGGCGGAGCGAGTATACCGAGGGCGCCGCGGTGGCTGGGGAAGAGGTAGTCGCCGAGGATGCTCCCGGCGCCGCGGCGTACGTCAGCGGCGCCGACTGAGCCGCGCGGCGAAAGGATTTACGATGGCGATTTCGGCGAAACAGGTTAAGGGACTCCGCGAGCGGACCGGCGCCGGCATGATGGATTGCAAACGGGCGCTGGCCGACTGCAACGGCGACCAAGAGAAAGCAATCGAATATTTACGGGTGAAGGGCCTCGCCGCGGCGAAGGAGAAGGCCGGCCGGGCGACGGGCGACGGCCTCGTCGTCGCTTATATCCACCCCGGCGACAAGTTAGGCGTCTTAGTAGAAGTCAACTGCGAGACGGACTTCGTCGCGAGGACGGATGACTTCCGCGCTTTCGTTAAGGACCTCGCGATGCATATCGCGGCCACCGAGCCGTTGGCGGTAAGGCGCGAGGAGTTGGCGCCGGAAGTGCTCGAGCGGGAACGGAATATCGCCGCGGGGCAGGCGCGCGAGCAGGGCAAGCCGGATAAAATAGTCGCGAAGATCGTAGAGGGGCGACTCGCGAAGTTCATCGCGGAGAATGTGCTACTCGAGCAACCGTTCGTCAAGGACGCCGAGAAGTCGGTAGCGACGCTTGTCGAAGAAGCGGTCGCGAAATTCGGCGAGAACATCGTCATCCGGCGGTTCGCACGGTTTAAGCTGGGGGAGTAGGAGGCGGCGGCGACGGCGGTCCGGCGATACGGACGAGTAGTATTGAAGTTGTCGGGGGGTGCTTTCGGCGGCCCGGGCACGGCGCTCGACGCCGGCCGGGTGGCCTATCTTGCGGCCGAAGTGGCCGCGGCGCACGCGGCCGGCGGCGAAATTGCGGTCGTAGTAGGGGGCGGGAACATCGCCCGGGGCCGGGCCGCGGCCGACTTCGGGTGGCCGCAAGTCACCGTTGACTACATCGGCATGCTCGCGACGGTGGCGAACGGTTTGGCGCTACGCGAGAGCCTCGCGGCCTTGGACGAGGCCGCGGTTGTAATGAGCGCTTTTGGCGTCGGCGAATGTTGCGCCCGCTACGAACGGACCCGGGCCCGGGAACTGCTCGCCGCGGGGGCGGTCGTCATCTTCGTCGGTGGGACGGGCCGGCCCTTCTTCTCCACCGATACGGCCGCGGCGTTGCGCGCTTGCGAGTTGGACGCGGACGCGTTGTTGAAGGCGACGGACGTGGCCGGCGTCTACGACCGCGAACCGGCGGAGGCGGGGGCCCAGCTCTACGAGTCCGTGAGTTTCGATAAGGTTATCGCGCGCGGCCTGGGCATAATGGACGCCGCGGCGACGGCGCTCTGCCGCGACCACGGCGTCCCTATCGTCGTTTTTAGTTTGTATGAACGCGGCAATATTGCTAAAATAATCGCGGGCGAGAAATTGGGCACGTACGTGGGGTGAGGTTCGGTGGCGGACGAGTTTCTTGAAGAGGCAAAGCGGAAGATGGCAAACGCGGTAGCGGCCACCGAGCGGGAGTTCGCGTCCATCCGCACCGGCCGGGCGTCGGTATCGCTTCTCGACCGTTTAAGCGTAGAGTCTTATGACCAGCGTATGCCGCTCAAACAGCTCGCGACGGTTTCGGTCCCGGACGCCCGGACGATAGTCGTCCAACCGTGGGATAAGTCGATAGTTAAGGACGTCGAGCGGGCGATATACCAATCGGACCTCGGCCTTACGCCCACCAGCGACGGTACCGTCATCCGGATAAACATACCGTCGCTCACCGAGGAACGCCGCCGCGACTTGGCCAAATTGGTGAGGAAACTCGCGGAGGAAGGGAAAGTCGCGGTGCGGCGCGCGCGGGGCGACGCCAACAAAGCCATTAAAAGCGCGCAGAAGGACGGCGCGCTTTCCGAAGACGATGCCCAGCGCCTGATGGAGAAAGTCCAGGAATTCACGGACCGCTATATAGAGCAAGTGGATACCCTGCTGAGAGCAAAGCAAGAAGAGATTATGGAGATTTAATGATACCTTAACTCTTCTCCACGCGTTTAGCTCCTCAGCGAGGGACCCGCCGGCCGGTTCCGTGGTGGCGCGCGTCCCTATTTTGACTTCGCCGCTCGGCAAAGGGGTGCCCAAGGAAATGAGAGGTTGGCATAATATCGCAGTAATCGTTGGGGCGTTGACCGTTATCGCCGGGAGCGCTTTCGCCGGGCGAGAAAGTGCGCCGGCGGGTACGGCCGGGGCTGAGGATGGAGCCGTAGGCCGCGGCAATCCTCCTGCGGCGAGCGCCCCCGCGCCCGCGACGCCTAACGGACCGGCGGCCGGGGCGCCGATCGCCGCCGCGGCGCCGGAGAGTAACTACTTCCCCAGCGAGTACGACGTCGGGCAAGACGATTGGTCCGGCGGCCCGGGGGAGGCGGGGCCCGTATCCGACTTCGGCGACCGTTTCGATACCGGCGAGGACATTAACTACGGCGAGAGCCTCCGCCTGGCGGTGACCGGCGGCGGGTGTATAAACGACTATGATGTTACGCTCCCCGAGCTAGCCGGCACCGACGCGGTGCGGGGGTTGGCCGTCGCGCGGGTCAACGTCGAGGACCAATACTACGATATCGTCGCCGGGACTGCGTGGGTGGGTGAAGGCCAAGGCCCGCACAGGTTGCGTTATTGGTTGAACGACGGTCCGCCGTGGAATAAATTCCCCCCGGGCAAAGAGCTGTTCTCTAATAATTATGATTCATATACGCCTGTTGACCTTTACGCGGACGATTGTAATAACGACGGCCAGACGGATATCGTAGCCTTAACTAAGAGGTTATTTATTATCTATGTCCAAATGAACGGTCTTTGGCCGCCGGACCCGATCCCCTTAAATATGTCCGCGCGGCAAGCCGGCGGCGTAGTCGCCGCCAATATGGACGGCGACGACCCGTTGGAGCTGGTAGTCGGTTGTCTCGACGAAGGTTACAGCGGCAACGGTCTGCTCGCGTATTGCGATTTCGTTAATAGCAACTGGTCCCTAACCGATATCGATATCGAGGGCGTCGGCTACAGCGGCGTCGCCGTCGCGGACTTTGACGACGACGGCGACCTCGACATCATCGCGACGGGCCCCAAAGAGACCGCGGTTTTCGAGACGCTCAGTCAATCGGACGAGCGCGTTTGGCGCAAGTTCCGTTTAGCCGGAAACGGCAGTAAGGTTGCCGTGGGCGATTTTAACGGCGACGGCCTTATCGACGCGGTGGTGTCCAACGACCAAATACTGGGTTGGTCGCGCGTCGTAATCTACATGAATAAAGGTTCGTTTGGGTTTGACCCTTATAAAATTTTCGAGACCAACCAGGGCCAGTTCTTCGATTTGGGCGCCGCGGACCTGGACGGCGATAACGACATAGACGTTGCCATATGCGGTCCCGACGCGCTCCACGTTTGGTATAACGACGGCGACGGGCCGCCGGGCGGTAAATATGAAAGCTACGGCGGCGGGACCGCGCCCCGCCGCCTCGACATCGGTGACCTCGACGGCGACGGCGACCTCGACGTAGTTACCGGCAACGAAGCCGGTGAGGTCCACTGGTTCGAGTTCGGCGGGACCTTCGCCGACGCCGGCAACTTGGTATCGTCGGTCCTCGATACCGGCGGCACCGATACCGAATACTTACGGGCGGATTGGGATGCCGTCGAGAACGGTGGGACCATAATCGTTAAAGCGAGAACGGATAACAACCCGTCTATGGCGAACGCGCCGAAATGGGAAGACTGCTCCGAGCTGACACCGGGGTGGCCTATAACGCCGGGCGGCAGCGTTCGGGCCGGCGACCGCTATTTTCAATATAGGGTCTCGCTCACGCGCGGCGAACAACAAGGGAAGTATTATTCGCCGCAGTTCGACCGCATAACTTTCGAGCTCTACGCTACCGACGAGGCCGGGCCCAAGACGTCGGAGTTGAAAGTTTCCCCGGACCCGGTGGAGATGGCGTTGGAGGTGCGTGTCGAGGCGAAACTATCCGATTGGGGCGAAGGAAACTCGAACGTCGTTGCCGGGGAGGTGTTCGTAGACGAAGAGCCGGGGCCGGGCGGCTCGGGCGCGCCGCTTACGCCGAACGACGGCGCCTGGGATTCCCCCATCGAAACGGTCCACGCGGCCATTTCGACGGCCGGTTGGGGCACGGGTACCGGTCATAAAATATATATCCGCGGCCTCGATTCCCGTGGTAACTGGGGTAGTCCGGTAAATTACACGATCCGCACCGGCACGTTGGCGCTCTTCCCGGCGTCCCGTTGTTTCGCCTACCCCAACCCCGCCCGCGGCGATAAGCTGAGGGTGCGTTATTTCGTGGCGGTGGATGCCGGGGTGAAGCTGGAGGTCTTCGATATTCGAGGCCGGCGGGTCGCCGAGGCCGAGGGCGACGGCGTCGGCTACCGGGCCGATAACGAGTTGACGGTGGATATTTCTTCACTTGCGCCGGATATATACGTCTTCCGGGCGACGGCGACCGCGCGCGATACGGGCGAACGCGCGACCGTCGCGAAGAAGTTCGTCGTTATTAAATAACGGCCGGGCGGTCCGATGGGAATCGTAAATCCTTTAGAGGATTTAACCGCCGAGGAACTTCGGGAGCGGCTTCGCGGCCGAGAGTTGCCGCGGCACGTCGCGGTGATTATGGACGGCAACGGTAGATGGGCGAGAAAGCGCCGCGTCGCCCGGATACGGGGACACCGCGTGGGCGTTAAGGCTGTCCGGGAAGCCGTAACCGCGTGCCGGGAGGTGGGCGTCCGCTATTTAACGCTCTACGCCTTCTCCAGTGAAAACTGGCGCCGGCCGGGCCGCGAAGTCCGGGCGCTGATGACGCTCCTCAAGAACTACCTCGTCGGCGAACGCGAGGAGATGGTGGCTAAGCAGATTCGCCTCGAGGCCATTGGGAGGCTGGAGCGGTTGCCCGCCGATGTGCGCGCCGAGCTCGCGAAGACGATGGCGCTGACCGCGTCCTACGATAAGTTGGTCTTGACGCTCGCGCTCTCCTACGGCGGTCGGGCCGAATTAGTCGACGCGGTACGCGGCCTTATCGCCGCGGGCGAGGTCGAAGCGGACGAGGATACGATAGGCCGCTACCTTTACGCGCCCCGGCACCCCGAGCCGGACCTTCTCATCCGCACCAGCGGCGAGATGCGGGTTTCCAACTTCCTCCTGTGGGAAATCGCCTACGCCGAGATATACGTTACCAACGTCCTCTGGCCTGACTTCCGGGCGAAACATATGTACGCGGCGCTGCTGGATTATTTAGGGCGGGAACGCCGGTTCGGCGAGGTCGCGGCCGCCGGCGGCGGGGGGGCTTGATGCTCGGCGCGAGGTTAGCCACGATCGCATTTTGGTTGCCGGTCCACTTGGCGATTTTAATTTGGGGTCGGCCGTACCACTTTTTAATTTACCTGGCGGCCATCTCCGCGGTGGGCCTTTTGGAGATGTTCAACTTATCGGCGTCCGCGGGTTACAGGCCCCACCGACTCGCGGTCCTCGTGGCGGGGACGGTCTATATGGCCGCCGTTGCTTATAGGCCCGCGGTAGCCTTCGGCGCCGCCGCGGCCTTGGTGGTCGCGGTCCTCGCGGCGCCGGTGGCGCGGGGTCGAGGCGAGGGCGCCCTCGGCGACGCCGGCGCTTCGCTCTTGGCGTTCGTCTACGTGCCTTTCCTGGTGGGCTTCTTAATGCTCGTCCGCCGGCTTAGCGCCGGCGTGGAACTGCTGTTGATATTCTTTATTACGATTTGGATTATGGACATCGCCGCGTATATTTGCGGGCGGGCCTTCGGCCATCGGCCGTTGGCGCCGCGGCTCAGCCCCGGCAAGACGGTGTGGGGCGCCGTCGCGGGCGCGGCCGCCGGCCTCGCCGCCGCGGTATTGCTCGCGCGCTTCGCGTTCCCGCGGGCCGGGTTGACGTGGCCGGCGGCGGCGGCCGTCGGCGTAGTTCTCGTCGTAGGCGACTTCGTCGGCGATTTGGCCGAGTCGGCGCTTAAAAGGGACGCGGGCGTAAAGGACGCCGGCCGGATGTTGCCGGGCCACGGCGGCGTCCTCGACCGCTTCGACGCCGTTCTTTTCGCCGCGCCGCTCTTCTACGGCACCGTACGGCTCTTGGCGCGGGCCGGCTGAGGTTATGGTTAAACGCGTAGCAATTTTAGGTTCGACGGGCTCCATCGGGCGAAGCGCGCTCGAGGTTATATCTTCGCTCCGGGGCGAAGTAGAGGTCGTTGGGCTTGCGGCCGGCCGTAACGACGAACTGCTCGCGGCGCAGGTGCGGGAGTTTCGGCCCGCCGTCGCCGCGATACGGGAGGAGAAGAAGGCGGCCTCCCTCCGCGATGCGCTCGCGGCCGAGGGCGTAGAGGTCTTGGCCGGGGAGGAGGCCGCGGCCACGGTCGCGACGATGCCCGCGGCGGACCTCGTCATCTCGGCGATGGTGGGCTTCGCCGGCCTCGCGCCCACCCTCGCGGCGTTGGCCGCCGGCAAGGACGTGGCGCTCGCCAACAAGGAGTCGTTGGTCGCGGCGGGCCCGTTGGTCCGGGAGGCGCAACGCCGCGCCGGCGCGCGTATCTTCCCGCTCGACAGCGAGCACGCGGCGCTCGGTCAGTGTCTGGAAGGGCGAGGCGCTGACGACGTAAAACGCTTGATATTGACCGCCTCCGGCGGACCGTTTTGGCGAAAGAGCCCGGCTGATGTCGCGAACGCTACCCCCACGGAGGCCCTCGCCCACCCGGTCTGGCGTATGGGCGAGAAGATTTCGGTGGACTCCGCTACGATGATGAACAAGGCGTTGGAAGTCATCGAGGCCCATTGGCTCTTCGACGTGCCTTGGGAGCGCATCGACGTTCTCGTCCATCCCCAGTCGGTCGTCCATGCGCTCGTAGAGATGGCCGACGGGACGTACGTCGCGCAATTGGCGGCCGCGGATATGCGCCTCCCCATCCAATACGCGCTTACGTATCCGCGGCGGCGGGGCGCCCGGTTCGCCGCGGCCTCGCTCGACCTCGCCGCCCTCGGCCGGCTGGAATTCGCGGAACTTAAACCGGACCGCTTCCCCTGTTTCGACCTCGCCCTCGCCGCCGGGCGCCGGGGAGGCGTTCGCCCCGCGATTATGAACGCGGCCAACGAGGTCGCCGTCGAGGAATTTTTAGCCGGAGAGTTACCGTTCGGCGCCATCGCCGACGTCATAGCCGCGGTGCTCGCCGACGCGCCCGGGGATGACGTTCTTGTATATGAGGACGTCGCCGCGGCGGACCGATGGGCCCGGCGGCGGGCCGCGGACGCGGCGTTAGCGGCCGCCGGCGCCGGGAGGAAGTGTTAGATATGTTTGTCCGGACCAGGCTCACGTGTTTACTCGCGGCCGGCGTCGTCGCCGTAGCCATTTCCGTCGGGGCCTACGCCGACGTTATCGAGGATATAAGAGCCGATATCGCGGCCGACCCGAATAACGCGGAGTTATACGTCGAGCTCGCCGCGGAATACGAGGCGGTGAAAGCTTGGCGGGACGCCGAGGCGGCTTATAAGATGGCCCTCGCCCTCGGGCCGGGCGACGCCGACCTTCACTTCCGGCTGGCCGAAGTCTATCTTGCCGACGACGCCCTCGGGTCGGCGATCGACGAATATCGGGCCGCGCTCCGCTTGGACCCGGCCCTCTCCAAATCAAATTATCAAATGGGGCGTGCTTATCTCGGCTTGAAGCAATACGACGAAGCCATCGCCGCGTTCGGGGATTACGTCGCCGCGGAACCGTACGACTACGATGGCCTGTGGTACCTCGGGCAATCGTACGAGGGCGCCGGCCGCTATCGCGACGCACTGGGCCAATATAAGAAGATCCTCGATTACGTCACCGGTATTTACGCGGCCGCGGGGAAGGTCGGCGTTTTCGGCACGAGCGACGATTTGGAAAAATACATCCGCAAGGTGGAGAAGAAAGTCCCTTAGGAAGGCGGACCTTAATGGAAAAGCCGAAACGGCTCGTCGCCGTTATCTACGCCCAAGCGGGTGGTTTTATGGCCCGGATAATGCCCCCCGGCATCGTCTGTTTCAGCGAGAACATGGAGGGGCTCCAGAACGAGATTCGGACGGCGCTCGAGGACTACGCCGCGGATATCGATGACCTCGCCGAGGCCGCGAATGACTTCGTCACGTCGTTGACGTTGGCGGAGTGGGACGCGGCCGAGGACGCGTCTACGGTTTTCCTGTGGGATTTGGAGGATAAGTTCCGGCACTGAGGGACCTGGCGTGTTCGTTACAATAGCATCTTTTATCTTCGTCTTAGGCGTGCTCGTATTCGTGCACGAGGCGGGGCATTTCGCCGCGGCGAAGTTAGCCGGGATTCGCGTTATCCGCTTCGCGTTCGGCTTCGGCAAAGTTTTGTTCGGTATAAAGTGGCGTGGCACCGAATACGCGGTGGCGCTTTTGCCGCTGGGCGGTTACGTCAAGATGGCCGGCGGCGACGAGCGCGAGAGGACCGGCGCCGCTGACGAGTTTCTGTCCAAGCCGCCGTGGGTGCGGATGCTCGTCGCCGTCGCCGGCCCGGCGATGAACATCGTTCTCGCGGTAGCGGTTTACGCCGTGGTCGCGAAGGCGGGCTACACCCTTTACACGTTCCCGAATCGGGTGGGCCGCGTTTTGGAGACCGTCGCGTTGGCTGACGGCGGCGTGGCCGCGCCGGCGCGGGCCGCGGGTTTTCGCGCGGGCGACGTCGTCGTCGCGGTGAACGGCCGCCCCACACCGTATTGGGTTGACCTCCAGCGGGAGGTGAACGTGAGCGCGGGCCGGGCGCTGACGTTCGACGTCCGCCGCGCCGGGCGCGAGCTCTCGCTTACGGCGCGGCCGGCCTTGGACCCGGAGACGGGCCGGGGCTTGGTGGGCCTTATGCCCTACCAGGGTTCCGAGGTCTTCGCCGTCGCCGCCGGGAGCGCGGCCGCGGCCGCAGGCGTCGCGCAGGGCGATAAGCTCGTCGCTTTGGATGGACGGCCGGTGGCGTCCTTCACCGAACTGCTTGCCGCGGCCGGAGAGTTGGCGCCCGGGCGTCATACGGTAACGTTTGCTTCGCCCGGAGGCGAGAAGGCCGTCGTGGTCGAATACGCGGGCCCGGGCGGCGAAGACGCGTTCATCGAGGCCTTCGGCGTCGTCTGCGGGATGGTGACGGTGAAACGCGCCAGCTCGTGGCTCGGCGCGGTCCCCGCCGGGTGGCGCCAGACGTGGGACGTAACGGTGGTAACAGCGCGCGGCTTGGCGCTGGTCGTCCGCGGCCGGGTGAAAGTAACGAAGGCGCTCGGCGGCCCGATAACGATCGCCCGGGTTGCCGGGGAGACCGCGCGTGCGGGCGTCGTTACGTTTTTAGCGTATTTAGGATACCTTTCGGTAATGGTAGGGATGTTAAACTTGTTACCGGTACCGGTCTTAGACGGCGGCCACATCGTTATCGGCGCTGTCGAATCGGTCCGGCGCCGGAACCTGTCGGCCCGGGCGCGCGAGCTCGTCAACGTCGTCGGCTTCGTATTCTTAATCGGTATCGTCGCTTTGGCGCTCTTCGCCGACGTGAGCAGGTTATTCGCCGGCCGGAGCTAATATCGCTGAGATGTATTTACGGGAAGAGACGAAAAAGGTAGCGGTCGGCCCGCTCGTAATGGGCGGCGACGAGCCGGTGCGCGTGGAGTCGATGACCAAGACCGATACCCGCGATGTCGGCGCGACGCTGGCGCAGGTGGAGGAACTGGCCGCGGCCGGCTGTGAGCTCGTTCGGGCCGCGGTCCCGGACGAAGTCGCGGCGCGTGCTTTCGCCGAGTTCAGCCGACGCGCGCCCATCCCGGTAGTCGCGGACGTGCATTTCGATTACCGCTTGGCGCTCACGTGCCTGGCGGCCGGGGCCTGCGGCATCCGGTGGAACCCGGGTAACATCACCCGCGAGGAGCACGTGGCCGAGGTTGCCCGCGAGATTAAGTCGTGCGGCGCTTCGGCCCGCGTGGGCGTTAACGCCGGGTCCCTCGGCGCCGACGTCGTAGCGGCGCACGGCGGCCGCACCGCGGCGGCGATGGCCGCGACCGCCCTCGCCGCGGTAAAACGCCTCGAGGCGCTGGGCGTCGACGCCATTATTATTTCCGCCAAGGCTACGTCGCCCGCGGTTACGCTCCGGGCGAACGAGCTCATCGCCGCGGAAGTGGCCTACCCCCTTCACGTCGGCGTTACCGAGGCCGGCTTCGGCGACGCCGGCATCGTCCGTTCGGCCGCGGGGATATCGCTCGTGCTCGCCGCCGGTTTGGGAAATAGCATCCGCGTCTCCTTGACGGATGCGCCGCGGCGGGAGGTGGGCGTGGCTTATGAAATCCTCCGCGCCTTCGAGCTCCGGCGTCGAGGCCCGACGCTAATATCCTGCCCGGGGTGCGGCCGGTTGGAGGTGGACGTGGCCTCGCTCGCGCGGCGCGTCGCCGCGGCGTTGGCGGGGGACCGGCGGGACGTGACGGTGGCCGTTATGGGTTGCGCCGTCAACGGCCCGGGGGAGGCGCGGGCGGCGGACGTGGGTATCGCGGGCGGCAAGGGGCGGGGCGTCGTCTATCGGCGAGGCGAGCTCGTCCGTGTCGAAGACGAGGGGGATTTAGTGGCGGCTTTATGCGAGGAATTGGATAAACTGGAGGCGACGGACGGGTGTTGCTCGAAGACCTGAGGGAACAAGTGTTGGCGACGGCGGCCGAGGTCGCCGCGGCCGCCGAGGGCCTCGAAATCTACGACGTCGCGCTGGCGCGGGGCGCGGGCGGCTGGCAGTTAAAGGTTACGCTCGACCGGCTTACGGGCGTCGTCTCGGTCGGTGAATGCGCCGAGGTCAACGTGCGTCTGCGGGCCCGGTTGGAGTTGGAGGGAATACTCGCAGGCGACTTCGCCTTGACGGTTACGTCTCCGGGGCTCGACCGAGCGTTACGTTCGGCCGCGGACTTCGAGCGGTTCCGGGGCCGGCTGGCCCACGTGAAGGTGCAGGCGAGGCCCGGGCCGGAGATAATTGTGGGGCGAATCGTAGCGTCGTCGTCGGAGACGGTGGAGTTAGAGACGGAGGAGGGCCGGCGGCGAGTTCCTTTCCGCCTGCTGAGCGCCGCGCGGTTGGAGCCGGAGCTTCCCGGCTACGAGAGACCGTCCGGCGGGCCCAAACGCAACCGGCGGCCGCGGCGCGCGCGGACGCGCCAACGATAGAGTCGTGGAGAATCGCATGGACGAATCGATAGATATAACTGAACTGGTGGAACAGCTGGCCCGGGCTAAAGATATCGACCGGGCGGTAGTCGTCGAGGCCCTCGAAGCCGCGCTCAGTTCCGCTTCGCGCCGGAGCCATTTGAACATCCCGGAGATGGATATCCATCTATTGGAAGAGAACGGTAAGCTCTTAATCGTGGCGCGCCGGACGGTAGTGGAGGAAGTATCCGCGCCGGGGTTGGAGATAAGCTTGGCGGAGGCGCAATCCTTGGACCCGGCCGCGGAAGTCGGCGACGAGATCGACGTGGAGATATCTCCCGCCATCTTCGGTCGCAACGCCGCACAGATCGCCAAGCAAGTAGTCATCCAGCGGCTACGGGAGGCGGAGCGAGTAGTTATACTCGCGGAGTATCAGAAACGCATCGGCGAAGTTGTGAGCGGCGTCGTCAAACGCGAGTCGAAGGGGACCGTTGTCATCGACCTCGGCCGCGCCGAGGCTATAATGCCCTACCGGGAGCGCCTCCCCGGCGAAGAATACCGCATCGGCGACCGCGTGCGCGGTTTTCTGACCGAGGTCCGGGATACGACGCGCGGGGCCCAGATAATCGTATCGCGCGCGCGGCCGGAGTTCCTCGTTAAGTTGTTCGAGCTCGAAGTGCCCGAGATGTACGAGGGGATCGTCCGCATACATGCGATAGCGCGGGAAGCGGGTTCGCGCTCGAAGATCGCCGTCTCGAGCCGGGACAAGAACGTTGACCCGGTCGGTACGTGCGTCGGTATGCGTGGCTATCGCGTCCAGGCCGTTGTCCGGGAGCTCTCCGGCGAGAAAGTGGACATCGTGCGCTATTCGAACTCCATAGACGAATTTACCCGGAACGCGCTCTCCCCGGCCCAGCTCTCCGCGATAGAGCTGGATGAGGAAAACCATCAAATCGTCGTCGTTGTCCCCGAGTCGCAGCTCTCGTTGGCGATAGGCCGGGGAGGCCAGAACGTCCGGCTGGCGGCGAGGCTCGTCGGCTGGCGGGTGGACATCATAAGCGAACGGGAGCGCGAGGAGTTGGCGGGCCGGGCGGAGGCCGAAGCCGCGGCGTCGTACGACTTCCTCACAAGCCTGCCGGGCGTCGGTGAGAAGATGGCCCTCGCCCTCTTCGAGCACGGCTTCGAAGGCGCGGACGAGATCTTGGCGGCGACGATCGAGGAGCTCTCGCGCGTTCCCGGCGTCGGGCCCAAGACCGCGGCGGACCTTCAGGACAAGGTTACGGCCCGACTCGCCGTCTTGGCGGAACAGGGCCTCGAGCCACCCAAGGCCGAGGATTATATTGAGCCGCCCGCAACGCCGGCGGCGGAGGAAGAGCTCGCCGAGAAGTTGTTCGGGCCGGACACGCCGCCGTCCGACGACGGGCCCTCGAGCGAGGCGGAAACGGCGGTCGCCGAAGAGCCCCCGGCCGAAGAAGCCGCAGGCGACGACGCCGAAAGTGCCCCCGATGAGGATGGCGCCGTGGCGCCCGCCCAGGAGGTATCGGAAGGTGCCGCGGCCCAACCCGCCGCCGAAGCGGGCGACGGGGATAAAAGCGAAGAGGAGACGGATGACGTTTCCGGATAACGAACCCGGGGGGTTGGCCGTAACGGGCGACCTCCGTTCCTGCACGAGTGAGGTGTTGCGCCGTGGCCGCTAAGCGACGGGTCCACGAGATCGCGAAAGGCCTGGGCCGGACCAGCAAAGAGCTGTTGGAGCTTTTTAAGGCTATTGGCGTCGACATCAAGGCGGCGAACAGCGTCGTTACGCCCGACGATGAGGCCATACTCCGCGCCCACCTCTTCGGTATAAAGGCAAAAGGAAAGACGCGGCAAGCCGCGGGCGCTCCCGGGTTAGTCAAACTCTCTCCCACGAAGGTACGGCTTCGGAAAAAGGCACCCCCTAAGGAAGAGGAGAAGCCCCCCGCCGAGGAGGAAGTCTCCGAGGGGACGGCGGGAGCCGGGGAGGCCGCGGCCGCCGTAGAAAAGAAGCCGGCGGCGAAGAAGGGCCAAGAAGATGAACGGTCCGAAGCGGCCGCCGCGGCGTTAGCGCCGGAAACGGAACAAAAGGCGAAGGGGGCCGATGAGAAAGCCCCGGCGCCGCCCGAGGGGAAGGCGGCGCCGCCGGGGGAGGAAACCGGCGACGAAACCCCGGCCGAGCGTACGGCTACGACCTCCGCGGAGGCGCTGCGGCGGTTTGCCAAAGGCGATCGTTTGGCCCGCCGGCGCGCCGGGCGCGGCCGGGGCCGTAAAGGACCGCGGGGCGCATTACGCGACGAGCACCGGAAAAGTAAAACGGCGCCGCCGAAGGTCCGCGAAAAGAGAAAGGTCCACTTTCGGGGCGAAGCCGCTCTCGGCGAATTGGCGCTTCTGCTCGACGTTCCTATCGAGAAGTTAGAGACCTTCTTCCAACAGACGGGGCGCCGCGAGGTGACGCCGTTGACTATCTTGACGACGGCCGAGCAGGCCGCGGCCGCGCGGGAGTTGGACTTCGAACCTCTTGTCGACGAGCGCGAGGCCAAGCTCGTCCCGCGCCGCCCGGTCGTTACGGTTCTGGGCCACGTCGACCACGGTAAGACGACCCTTCTCGACGCGCTCCGTAAGACGAACGTCGTGGCGTCGGAGTCGGGCGGGATAACCCAACATATCGGCGCCTCGGTCGTTCCCGGGCCCCAAGGCGATATTGTCTTCATCGATACACCCGGGCACGAGGTCTTTACTAAGATGAGGGCCCGCGGCGCCCAGGTAACCGACGTCGTCGTATTGGTCGTGGCCGTGGACGACGGCGTTATGCCCCAAACGCTCGAGTCCATAAGCCATGCGAAGGCGGCCCACGTCCCCATAGTCGTAGCCATTACCAAGATGGATATGCCCAGCGCCGAGCCGTTGCGTGTCAAGAGGGGCCTTGCCGAGCACGGCGTGACTACCGAGGATTGGGGCGGCGACGTTCTCGCCGCGGAAGTGTCCGCCGTCAAAGGCGAGGGGTTGGATAAACTCCTGGAGGCCATATCCACCCAGGCCGAGATAATGGAACTTCGAGGCGACGTCGCCGCGCGAACCACAGGCGTGGTTATCGAGTCCGGGCTCGACCGCGGCCGGGGCGCCGTTATCACCGTTCTCGTGCAACGGGGGATGCTCCGGGTGGGCGACGCGTTCGTCGTCGGCAAGTGGGCCGGGCGTGTCCGAGCGATGTTCGATGCCGCGGGCGCGAGCCTCGAGGAAGTGAACCCGTCCGAGGCCGTTACCGTCCTCGGCGCCGAGGGCGTTCCCGCGGCCGGCGATATCTTCTTGGGAATGCCCGACGCCCGCGCGGCGCGCAACCTGGCCGCGCTTCTCTCGGTGGAGCCGGAAAAGGAAGCTACCGTCGGACGACCGTTCTCCCTCGATGAATGGTATAAACAACTTGAGGAAGGGACGAAGGGCGAGCTCCAGCTGGTAGTAAAGGCGGACGTTACCGGCTCGGTCGAGGCATTGGCGGAACGGTTGGGGCATCTCGGCGACGACGAGGTTTCCGCGGTGGTGCTCCACGCTGGCGTCGGCGGGGTCAACGAGACCGACGTTCTGTTGGCGGACGCGTCGCAGGCGGTCGTAGTCGCCTTCCGCGTGGGCGTAGAGGCGAAGGCGAAGAAGCTCGCCCAACGAAAGGGCGTTGATATCAGGACCTACGACGTTATCTACGAAACGCTCGAAGATATCCGGGCGGCACTTGAAGGTTTATTGGAACCTGAAATTATTACCGACGTCGTGGGCGTGGTAGAGGTTCGCGAGCTATTCGAATTGTCTCGGGGCGTGCGTATCGTGGGCGGTTTCGTCCGAGACGGCCGCGCAACGCGGGACGCGCGCGTCCGTCTCCAGCGCGGCGAAGAGGTCGTCTACGAGGGTTCGATAGCTTCGTTAAGACGTTTCCGGGACGACGTCAAGGAAGTCCAGCAGGGTTTCGAATGCGGCGTCCAATTGGCTGGGTTCAATGACGAGGCCGTAGGCGATATAATACAAGTATTGGAGGAACGGAAAGTCGCCCGGCGGCTCGGGGAGAAGTAATGTCGTCCGCGAGGCCCTACCTGGCCGTGCTCGAGGTTACCGTCCGTTTGCCCGACGCGCATTGCTTGAAGGATAAGCGGGCGGTAACGCAGAGTATTAAAGACGGCGTTCGGCGGCGCTTCGGCGTGGCGGTAGCGGAGATAGATGGTTTGGATGAACGGCGGCGAGCCGTCCTGCTGTTCGCAGGCCTTGCGACGGCTCGACCGCGGGCCGACGGCCTGCTCGCGCGATTGGAGGCGCACCTCGAGCGCTACTTCGGCGGCCACGACCTGACGTTCGAAAGCCGGGTGGTGGAATTATAATTCGTTCGGCCCCGGCCGGCCCGGAGGAGGTTATCGTGGGGGGAGAGTACCGCCTCGCGCGCGTAGAAAGGCTTATTGCCAAGGAGGTCGCGGATATCCTAACGTCGCGGGTGATGGACCCGGCGGCGTTGCCGGTAACGGTCCTGGGGGCCAAGGTCTCCCGCGACCTGGGTTACGCCGATATATTCGTGAGCGTCCTCGGCGACGACGAGCAAGTTTCGCGTAGCCTCGCGGCGTTGGCGCGTTGCCGGTCGTACGTCCAACAACTCATGGGCGCGCGCGTGCGTCTCCGCAAGACGCCCCGCATTCGGTTCCGCCTCGACGAGCAGTATCGTTCGGCGGTCCGCGTATTCGAGATATTCCGGCAATTGGAGGCCGATGGCCCAGTCGGCGGCGGCGGAGATAGCGGCGACTCTTAACGGCGCCGCGCGCGTCGTGCTCGCTACACACGCGGACGCCGACGGCGACGCGGTCGGGAGCGTCCTCGCGTTGGCGCACGCGTTGCGCGCGCGCCGGCGTACCGTTCTTGTATGGCCCATTGCCGCGGCGCCGCGGCGTTACCGGTTCCTACCGGCTTTTGAGGAATTCGGACGAACGCCGGTCCCGGTGCTGGCCGCCGACGACGTAGTCGTAGCGCTGGATAGTGCCGATGTCGCTCGCCTGCCCGCGGCCGTCGTCTCGTTCTGGCGGGCCGGCGGCGCGCTCGTGAACATAGACCACCACGCTACGAACGGCGGTTTCGGTACGGTGAGCTGGCTCGAGCCGGCGGCGCCCGCGGCCGCGGCCCTCGTCTGGAGACTGCTCGGCGAAATGGGCGGGGGCTTCCCGGAGGAGGCGGCCCTCTGCCTTTACGTGGGCCTCGTTACCGACACCGGTAACTTCACCTACTCCAATACGAACGCGTGGGCGTTTGAGATGGCGACGGACTTGATGCGCCGGGGCGTTTCGCCCGCGGCGGTGGAGCGCGAGCTCTACGGCCGCTTTTCGTTGGCTCGGATGAACCTGTTGGGCGCGGCGCTCGCCGGGATGAAAAGCGCGGCCGAGGGCGCCATCATTTATATGATTATCTCGCGGGAGGCGGTCGCGCGCGCGGGCGCGGCCGACGATGAGACCGAAGGGATGGTCGACTTCACCCGCCGTCTCGACGGGTGTCGTATCGGCATCCTCTTTCGCGAGCTCGCCGATGGCGGCGTCAAAGTGTCGTTTCGGGCGGCGGATGGCGTGGACGTGCGCCCGCTCGCGACGGCGCACGGCGGCGGCGGGCACGCCGCCGCGGCGGGATGTCGGGTGGACGGCCGGCTCGCCGACGTCGTGGACGGCGTAGTCGCGGAGACGGCGGCGTGGCTGAGCCGGAATTAGGGGGCCTTTTAAATATCGCCAAGGCGCGCGGGCCGTCTTCGCACGAGGTCGTGGATATGGTCCGCGGCGCGCTGGGGATAAGGCGGGTGGGGCACGCCGGGACCCTCGACCCGGCGGCCGCCGGCGTCTTGCCGATACTCTTCGGCCGGGTTACCCGGCTCGCCCGCTTCTTCGCCGCCTACCGCAAAGAATATTGGGCCCTCGTCGAACTCGGCGCCGAGACCACCACCGGCGACGCCGAAGGCGAGGTTGTCTATCGGCGGGAGGTCCCTGTGGACGCCTGCGAGGGCCTGGCCGCGGTAGCGCGTTCTTTCGTGGGCGAGATTATGCAGGAGGTCCCCGTTTTCTCGGCCGTCAAGGTGGGCGGCGAGCGCCTTTATCGGAAGGCCCGCCGCGGCGAGAACGTCGTAGCGCCGAGCCGACCCGTTACGGTCTACCGTTTCGACGTCGAGGAGGTTACGCCGCCGCGGGTATCGTTCATCGTCGAGTGCGGGAGCGGGACGTACGTCCGAGCGTTGGCGCGCGACTTGGGCCGGAAGTTGGGCGTGGGGGCCCATATCGTCGAGCTAACGCGCCGGGCCGTGGGGCCGTTTCCCCTCGCGGACGCCCTCCCTCAAGAAAAGATCCGCGGCGGGCGGGTCCGTCTCCTATCGCGGCCACATTACACCCCCGCCGCGGCCCTTTTGCCCGAGGTCCCCGCCCTTACCCTCGGCGCCGCGGCCGCGCAAGATGCGGTTCACGGCCGAGCTGTCGCCGCCCACGCGGGCGCCGAGGTGGGCGGCACCGTCCGTCTCCTGGACGAGGACGGCCCCCTGCTCGGCATCGGCGTCGTAACTGCCGCCGGCCGTATCCAACCCGATACCATCCTGATTACGCCCGAAGAGTTAAAGCGGAGATAACGTGCCGGGCGAGCGGCTGATAGACCTTCACGTCCATAGCTCGTTCTCGAGCGACGGCCAATATCCTCCCGCTCAGCTGGTCGCCTTCGCCGCCGAACGCGGCCTCGCGGCCCTCGCCCTCACCGACCACGACGAGGTCGGCGGTCTGAACGAGTTTGTAGACGCCGGCGCGGCGGCGGGTGTCGAGACGGTCGCCGGCGTGGAGTTGACCTGCGACTTCGGCGTGAGGTGGGTTCATATCCTCGGCTACTTCATCGATCGGCGGGCGGACGCCATCGGCGCGGCGCTCGCGGCGCTCTACGAGGCGCGGCGCCGTCAGGCGGCCGGCCGGCTGGGGCAACTGCGCGCCCTCGGCATCGTCGTGGACGAGGAGAAGCTGGCCGCGGCGGCGCGGGGACATCCGCCCGTCGGGCCGGTCATAGGCCGGGTCGTCCTGCACGACGCCGCGAACGACGGGCACCCCCTTCTCGCGCCGCTCCGGCGGCCGCCCAAGTCGGCGATGCCCTATTTCCACTTCGACCGCGACCTCCTCGCCCACGGGAAGCCCGCCTATTTCGGCGTCGAACGGATGTCGCCCGCCGAAGCGGTCGCAGTAATCGGCGCCGCCGGCGGCGTCGCGGTCTTCGCGCACCCCGGCGACCGCTTTCGCCTCCCCGACGACGAGGGCGTTTTCGTTGACCTCGCCGCCGCCGGCCTCGTCGGCCTCGAGGCCTACTGTTCGTATCACACGCCCGCGCAGGAACGCGCGTTCGCCGAACTCGCGCGGCGGCTTGGCCTCGTCGCGACCGCCGGCTCCGACTTTCACGGCCCGGCGGTCAAGCCCCATGTCCGGCTGGGCGACATCAGCTATCACCCCTATTCCATATTAGAGGAGTTGAAGGCGCGCCGGCGCGCGCGGGCGGCGCGATGAAAGCAGTAACTATATTGGTTGTATTGACGGCGGCGGCGGCCTGCGCGGCCCGCGGTCCCCTTGTCGCGACGTTCGCCGCCCTCGACGAGGAGCTTGTTGTATCCGGGCCGGCGTTCTCCCTCGGCCGCGTCGGTCGGGCCCAGCTCTTCTGCGGCCGTGGCGTCGGAGGATTGGGGACCGTCATCTTAGCCGACGCTTCGGGGCGTTTCTATTATCGCGTAGAGGGGCGGCCGGCCGCGGAGCTCGCGCCCTTCGGCGAGGTCCTCTTCGCCGACGGCGGCGAGGTACTCCTGAGTCGGCAATACGGCTTCGTCTACGACCGGCCGCTGAGCGCGCTCGCGGCGCCCTGGCGACGCCTCGAGGCGCGGCCCTTTCCCGCCCCCGACGGCGGGGTCGGCGGCGCGCCCGCGAGCCTTGCGGACGGCCGTATCCCATACCTTCTCAGCCGGATTACCGCCGAAGATATAGAAAAGGACTTGACGGACCTCACCGCCATCCCGACGCGGTATTCTTATTCGCCGTACCTCGACGACGCCGCGGCCCTTCTTTACGACCGCTTCGCCTCCTTCGGCCTCGTGCCCCGTTACGAAATCTTCATCACCGCGCATGATTTCGATTCTTGTTTCTTTTTGGACGGGACTTCCCGCGGGTGGCTCGTGGGCGCGAGCGGCCTTATCCTCTCGACCCTCGACGGCGGCGATACGTGGGAGGTCGTCGCGAGCGGGACCGAAGAGGAACTGGTGGACGTCTTTTTCTATGACGCGGCGCGCGGTTGGGTCGTGGGCGCCAACGGGACCGTCCTGCGCACCGAGGACGGCGGCGCGAGTTGGCAGAAAATGCCGCCGCCCACCACCGAGCACCTCACCGGCGTCCACTTTGCCAGCGCGCTCGAGGGTTGGACCTGCGGGACCGGCGGCGTCATCCTCCACACGAGCGACGGCGGCGCGACGTGGGAGATGCAGAACGGTAATATGACCGATACCCTCTTCGAGATTCAATTCCTGGACAACCTCCGCGGTTACGCCGTCGGCTGGCACGGCGAGGTCCGGCGGACCGACGACGGCGGCGCGACGTGGCTCCGCAAGAAAACGCCTTTCTCGAATCCCCAATCGCCCGCGGAGGTAGTGGAACTTACGGGCCTGAGTTTTATCTCGCCCGACGAGGGTTGGGTGGTGGGGAACCATTATGACCTTATCATGTATACCGGCGACGGCGGCGATAGCTGGGACGTCCAAAGCTACGACGCGGCTAACGGCGAATACCTCGGCGCGATAACTTTTCTCGACGCCAACGTCGGCATCGCCGTTGGCGGCGAGGAGGGTGCGATTATCAGGACGACGGACGGCGGCACGACGTGGCGCAAGCAGGATGTTCCCGCGGACTACCCGTTGACCGGCGTATCCTTCTCCTCGGGCACGGCGGGGTGGGCGTGCGGCTACGGCTCGTGTATCGACCGCACCGCCGACGGCGGCGTAAGCTGGGAGAGCGTGCGGGATAATCTCCCCGAGGAGCTCGGGTGGCCCAACGTCGTATGCGATATTACCGGCGCCGCCGAGCCGACGGCGCAGTACCTCCTTACGGCCCATTACGATAGTGTCTCCGACGAACCCCGGCGGCTGGCGCCCGGCGCGGACGACAACGGTTCGGGCGTCGTCGCGGCGCTCGCGGTGGCGCGCGCCTTCGCGGACGCCGCGTTCGCCCGGACGGTTCGCTTCGTCCTCTTCGCCGGCGAGGAACAGGGGCTGGTGGGGAGTCGCGACTATGCCCGCCGGGCCCGGGCGCGAGGCGACGACATCCGTGGCGTGTGGAATATGGATATGGTCGGCTACGTGGGCGCCGGGCCGGACGATAGCTTTACCTATTATAACGACGACTCGGCGTGGATGTTCTCGGACGCCGCGCGCGCCCAGCGCCTTTACGTCCCCGAGCTTAGCCTCGGCGGCGAGAACAACCCGTTTCGGGCCAACAGCGACCATTACTCTTTCTGGCACGAAGGTTACGCCGCGGCCTTGTTGGCCGAGGACGAACGTAACGGCGCCTATCCTTATTCCCACAAAACGACGGACACGATGGACCATCTCTCGACGGCGTATATCGCGATGAACGCGCGGCTGGCCGCCGCGGCCGTGGCGGGGTGGGCTGGCCTTACGGACGGCGGACCGGCCCTTTCGCTCGACGGCGTCCGCGTCTACCCGAACCCGTATAAACCCGCGCGGGCGAGCGGCGCCGGCGTTACGTTCTCCCAAGTTCCGGTGGATGCGACTATCGCCGTCTATAACATCGCGGGCGAGAAGGTGGCGGCGGGGCGGCCGGACTCGGGCGGCGTTTGGCTTTGGGACGGCGCGGTCGCGTCCGGCGTCTATTTATATTATCTAAAACGCGAGGGGGAGCGACGCGTGGGGAAGGTGGCGGTTGTCAACTAAGGGTAGGGGACGCGGCGCTATCGCGGTATGCGACGTCGGCACCAATACGGTGCTGTATTTGCTTATGGCGCCGGGCCCGGGTGGCGGGCCCACCGTAGTAGAGGAAGCGGCGGCTCCTACGCGCCTGGGCGAGGGTTTGGCGAGCGACGAGCCTTCGGCCGCGGCGCTCGCACGGACGGTGGCGGCACTCGCGGCGTTCGTGTCCCGGGCGCGCGCCGCCGGCGCGGCGGAAGTAGTCGTTGTCGGGACCGAGGCTCTCCGCCGGCCGCGGTGGCGCCGGCCTTTCGCCGCGGCGGTAGCGGCCCGGCTCGGGTTGGACGTCAACGTCATTTCAATCGAAGAGGAGGGGGCGCTGGTTATGCTGGCGGCCCGGCGGAGCTTGACGCTCGCGCCGGGGCCCGCCGTCGTCGTGGACGTGGGCGGCGGCAGTGCCCAAGTCGTACGGGAGCGGCGCGGGGATTCGCCCGCGGTCGCGAGTTACCCGCTGGGGTGCGTTTTGCTTACGGAGAAATATTTCGACGCTCCGGGCGACGAGCGGCGTTGGCAAGAGGCGCGCGCTTATATCCGCGGCGAGCTCGCCGGTATGGCGTCGGCCGCGGGTCCGGTCGTTGTTACCGGCGGGACGGCGACGACCGCCGCGGCGTTGGAACAAGGGCTTGAAGTCTACGACACGGCCCGGGTTCACGGTTACACTATTGCCGCGGCCGCGTTCGCGCTATGGGCGGAACGGGTGGGGGCGATGCCGCT
>CAZJNB010000001.1:0-32906 GCA_964547385.1 uncultured bacterium | reverse complement strand
CCAAGCGCGCGTGGCTCGAGGAGCTGTGCCGCCTAATAATCTCGTCGAAGCTCGAGCTGGCGTGGTCGTGCCTGGGCCGTGTCGATCTGGTTGATAGTTCTCTTCTGGCGTTGATGAAAGAGGCCGGGTGTTTCTGGATTTCCTACGGCGTCGAGTCCGGCTCGCGTCGCATCCTCGCGGAGATGAAGAAGGCGCTCGAGCCGGCGCAGGCGGCGCACGCCCTCCGGCTCACCGCGGCCGCGGGCATCCACGCCGACGCGTCGTTTATGCTCGGGATGCCGTCCGAGACCGCCGAGACCGTCGCCGAGACGGTGCGCTTGTGCGCGGAGGCCGACGTGACGGCGACGTTCAACTTCGTCACGCCGTATCCGGGGAGCGAGCTCTACGAATGGGCGAGGGGGAAGGGCCTCATCGGCGACGAAGAGGCCTACGTCTCGCGGCTCGGGACCGCGACGGACCTCGTCGTCAACCTGACGGCGCTGGCGGACGCGGAGCTGATACGGCTCAAGGCCAAGGCGGAGCGGGACGTCCTGACGGCCTACCTCAAACGGCACCCGGTAAAGGGCGCGGTGGAGGTGGCGCGGCGGACGATGGCGAACCTGGGCGTCGCCGGCGCCGCCCGGCGGCTCGGCCGGGCGCTGTTCGGCCGGTGAAAGGTCCGGCCGAACGCGTATGTTACAAACGGGCCGACAGAAATGTCGGCCCCTACATTTTCTTAGGCAGGGCCCGGGTGTTCCGTAGGGGCGACCGCCCGAACGACCCTACCGCCATAAACCGAAACGTAGGGGCCGGCCTTTTAGGCCGGCCCACCTAGCGAGACAAGGGCCTTAAGGCCCTTGCCGCAACTATAGGGGCGACTCGCCGGTTGCGCGACGGGGATTCCCTTTTCGAAGAGCGGCAGACGAGGGACGCCAACTAATATTAACCTTATTAAGCTTAAGGCAGAATATCGCCCTTACGTAAAAACTTACCTTCACCCGAAATAATATCGTATAAAATATGGCTTATTAAATCGGCGCCCCGGATAACTATACCGTGCGGTATCATCGAGACCGATACTGTTGCCGAAATGCTTTTTATTTTAATTCTCGGCAACCGCGGATCTCCAGTCTCCAAGAAAGTAGGTTCCTTAAATTCGCGGGTTCTACGCGTAGGAGGTAATTCTTCCCCCCCGCTAGGGTAGAACGAATTAATAATATCGTAAATACTAGCCAACCGTTCGCCACCTTCGTTTAATAAAAATAATTGATTCGATAACCCCGCTATCTCCAAACCGAATTCATCACTCAAACCCGTTTTCCTTGCTTCTGCTTTTACCCATTCTTCGTCCGGTTCTAATTCTAAGGCTTCAGCGTGCGGGAATATAGCGTGGATCGTAATATGGATGTCTTTTACCCTTCCCTCCCAATCGGCTTCGGTTGGTTCTCTTAAAACGTATAGTTTAATGCCATGGGCCTTTGCATACTCAAATGCTCCTTTCTGGTAACCGGTTTTAGTTACGAATATACCTTTAGGTTGGCCCGGGATATCTTTTAATATTTCGCCGAAACTAAATAATTCGGATTGCGGTACTCGGCTCGCCCAGTCTTTAGCCGAAACCAACGTTATATATTTTATCCCTCCCCGTTCGAACTCCCAATAAACGTCGATTTGATGCTTCGCCGTAATTCCCTGTACTTTTACATCTCTTTGTATTTTTATAGTATTAACTTTCTTCTGATTAACTATAAGGTCGAAAACCCTCTGTGTAAGCGATTCATATAATTCTCCTCTCTTCGCGGCCACAGTTACCCCTTTAACGTTTGTACTTTTCCGTAACGCGTTCCTTGGTCTCCTTGGGTTTCTTGTACCGGTAGGTTCTACACCGCCGGGAATGCTCGTTTCTAGAAACCTTATTTCCTCCCCGCCACCTTTGCGACCTCGGCGCGTTGGCGGGCCTGGTGCATGAACGCCTCGACGCGGGTGCGGGTGGTGGCGGACTCGAGGCCGTCGTAGGCCATATTGATGATGGGGAAGTTGTCGTAGTCGGCTTGGACGCGCTTGAGGAGCGCCGAGACGATTACGCCCGGCATACAGGTGAACGGCATCAGGTTCGCGACGCCGTGACAGCCGTGCGCTACGAACTCCGCGGCCTTCCCCAGCGACAGTATCGCCTCCCCCTCGAAGGTATCGTGGACGTAGCGCGAGCCGACCTTTATCGTCTCCTCGATCGGCGGCTCGGGCCAGTTGCGCACGAGGCCGTCGAAGGGCGCCGTTATCTTGGCGTAGTCGTTCTTCTGTATCTTCTGGGTGATGAGGCTGAGGGCGCGCCGGCCGTAGTCGCCGCGGATGCGACAGTCGCGGTGGCGCGTCCAGTTGGTATACCAGAACCACTCCGAAATCGGCGGCAGGTAGCATTCGCCGCCGAGCGCCTCCACCTGGGCGATGAAGTTGCTGTTCGAGAAGCGGTTGGAGCGGACGTATATTTCGCCGACGATGCCGATGACGGGCTTCGCCTCGTCGGCGACGCCCAGCGTGGGCCACGCCGCCGCGGCCTCCCGGCAAATGTCCACGATGGCGTCGAGGCTGCCGTCCCGCACGATGCTCTCCTCGACGCGTTTAACGTAGCGCCAGTAGAGCTCGTGCGCGGCGCCGGCCGCCAGCTCGTAGGGCCGCGTCTGCAACAGCAACTTCTCGAGCATATCGATGGCGACGACGCCCCACCAGGCCCGGCGGGTGAAGTCGGAGCCGACGATGCCGAGGTCGTTATACAACGTCTTGCCCTGGTTGGGGCTGAAGACCGGCACTTCGCCCAGCCCGAGCTCGGCGAGGACGACGCGGTGGAGCATATTGTATTGGCCGAAGCGGCAAGGGCCGGAGCCCGCGGGCATAAAGAAGAGGGTCCGCTTGGCGTCGAAGTCGGGCCTCTTCGCGTATTTCACCATATCGCCGGTCGTTACGATGCACGGGTAGCACTCTTTGCCGGTGGTGAACTTGCGGCCCCATACCAGCGTCTCCTCGTCCGGCTCGTCCATAACGACGGCCGGGACGCCGACCGCCTCGAACGCGGCGCGCACCGCGTAGGCGTGGTCGCACATATACGGGATGTAGACGGTCCGCTTACTGCCGCCCTCGGCGAGCGATATCGTCTTGATGTCCACGCCCTGCGCCGGCTTGTCGCGGAAGTTCTTGATGCTGTCGAGGAACGCCTCGGCGCGGGTGATGGCGCCGGCGTCGGCGGAGTGCTCGTCGATCTCGAGCTGGAGGAACGGCTTGCCGCCCATCTTGACGCGGAAGAACTTGAGCAGGAACGAGTCCGGCCCACAGCCGAAGTTGGTGATATAGACGCCGTGGAGGCGGGCGTCCTTGCGGATAATTTCGACCGCCGAGAGAATACGCTGGCCGTATTTCCAATACATATTGTCCCACTCGGCGGACAGCTCCACTTCCTCGAGGGGCAGGAAGTCCATCGGGATCGCGAGCGTCCCCAAGTCGCGGAACTTCTTGGGCATCTCGAGGTTGATGCCGCCGTCGCAGGTATTATACGGCCGGCCTATTACGACGACGGCGTTGTCGTCTTTGCCGAGCGCCTCCAGCGCCTGGATGCCGCGGGCCTTGATCCTGGCGTAGAACTCGTTCTGGGCCCGTTTCGCGGCGCCGTAGGCCCGGCGGACGTCGCCCTTGCGCACGCCCAGGACCTTGAGGGCGTCATAGAGCGCGTTCACGAGGGCGCCGTCGCCGCGCTCGAAGTAGAGCTTCGGCACCAGGACGGGCATCTCGCGCGCCGGGAGGTCCAGCGCCGCGGCGATGACGTAGGGCGCCGTCTGGATGTAGGGGCAGGTGAACGATTTGTCGGTGAGGGCGTTCTGCCGCTCGAGCGAGATCGCGGACGGCATAAATATCGCGTCCACGCCCTTCGCGAGCAGGTTCAGGACGTGGCCGTGCGCTACTTTTACCGGGAAACAGCACTCCGACGCCACCGCTTCGACGCCGTCGTGAATAATACCCTTGTTCGTCCGGTCCGAGAGGACGACGTTGAAGCCGAGCTCCGCCAAGAGCGTCCGGAAGAACGGCAACATCTCGTGGACGAAGAGCGCGCGCGGCAGGCCGACGCGGGGCGCATCCTCGCGCGGGTGTACCTGCGTGTAGGCCGCGTTCAATAACTTCTCGCGGACCGCGAAGAGGTTCGGCAAACCCTCGCCGCGCTCGTGCGCTTTCTTGCGCTCGACGTCGTATTTCTCGCACCGCGAGCCATAGTAGAGCGGCGCTTCGCCCTCGACCTCGACGACCTTAATCTCGCACGCGTTTGGGCAGTCCTCGCACTCGAACGAGCTCTGTTCGTATTTTTTGTGTGAGAGGTCCCACCCCTTGAACGTGCTCGCGCGGGTGCCGTCCCATTCCTCGCGCGCGAGCATCGCCATCCCCCAGGCGCCCGTTACTTCGTGGTGGTCCGGGACCGTTACTTCCTTCCCGGTTATCTTCTCGAACGCGGCGACGACGCTCTTGTTGAAGGCGACGCCGCCCTGGAAGAAGATGTTGTCGCCCACGCGCTTCTCCTGGACGACGCGGTTGAGGTAGTTGAGGACTATGGAGTAGGCGAGGCCGGCGCACAACGCGTCGCGCGGCGCGCCCCGCTGTTGGTGGCTCAGGATGTCCGTCTCCATAAAGACGGTGCACCGCTCGCCCAGGAGGCACGGCTCCGGCGCCGACAACGCCAGCTCGCCGAACTCCCGCTTGATGTTCACGCCCAGCCGCTCGCTCTGCTCCTCGATGAAGGAGCCGGTTCCGGCGGCGCAGACTTTGTTCATCTCGAAGTCCACGATCGCGCCGCCGTCGAGCGAGATATACTTGGAGTCCTGGCCGCCGATTTCGAAGACGGTATCCACGCCGGCGTCGATGTAGGCCGCGGCGGTCGCCTGCGCGGTTATCTCGTTTTTGACTATATCGGCGCCGACGAAGTCGCCGGTGAGGTAACGGCCCGAGCCGGTGGTGCCGACGCCGCGGATAACCACCTTGTCCGCGACCTCGGCGCCGACCTCCGCCAGGCCCTGGCGGATCGCCTCGATCGGCCGGCCCGCGGTCATCAGATATCTCTTCGAGATGATGTTGTAATCCTTGTCCATCGCGACGACGTTGGTGGAGAGGGAGCCGACGTCGATGCCGAGGAAGCAATCGAGCTTAGCGCCGCCGGCGGGCGCCGCGGCCGCGGCCTTCGCCGCCCGGTGGGCCTCGCGGAGGACCAAAGGCTCGAGCCCCTCCTCCTCGGCGTGCTCGCCGGCGAGGTAGTCGTGGAGGGCCGCCGTGCCGGCGAAGGGCGCAAGCTCGCCGCGCTCGGCGGCGGTCAGGACGGCGCCGATGGCGCCCATCGACGCGTAATGTTCCGGGATGACGAGCTCGCCGGCGTCCAGCCCCAGGACCTCGGTGAACGCGCGGACCATCCCCTTGTTGGCGGCGACGCCGCCCATAAAACAGTAGGCGAAGCGGAAGTCCTTGCCCTTCGCGATCGTGGCCTTGAAGTTGCGCGCCATCGCGAAGCACAGGCCCGCGACGATGTCGTAGTCGGGCGCGCCCTCCTGCTGGAGGTGGATCATATCGGACTTCGCGAAGACCGAACAGCGGCCGGCGATGCGCGGCGGCCGCGGCGAGCGCAGCGCCAGCTCGCCGAACGCCTCGACGCTAAGGCCGAGGCGGCTCGCCTGTTGGTCGAGAAAGGAGCCGGTGCCCGCGGCGCAAATGGCGTTCATCGCGAAGTCGCGGATGACGGTCCGGCCGGTCTTCTCGTCCTCGCCGAGGATGATGAGCTTGGAATCCTGGCCGCCGATCTCGATGACGGTATGGACGGCCGGATAGAGCCGGCCGACCGCGGCGGCCTGGGCGACGATCTCGTTGACGAAGGTCGCGCCGGCGATGTCCGCGGCGAGGGTGCCGCCGGTGCCGGTCAGCGAAAGCGACTTTATCTCCTCGCCCGGGTGCCGATGCAACACGTCGTCGAGGGCCGCGGCGAGCGTCCGGAGCGCCTGGCCTTTATGGCGGAGGTAATGGTCCTCGACGACGCGGGACGCGTCGTCGAGCAGGACGAGGTTCACGCTGACGGACCCGAGGTCGGCGCCGAGGTGCATAGCTATACGCTCCTATCGGGGGCGAGCGGCGAGGGAGTATATGAGGGCGTCAATCGACGAGAACGCTCGTCCCGCTTAGTGGATATACTACCATATAGCCGAACAGGCCCGGGGGCCCGCCCGCTGGACTAACGTGGCGGTAATATAGCATAAGGGGCGGAGGTTTTCAAGCGGGGCAATACTGGTAGGTGTAAAGGAAGGGAACCTCGTCCTCGTCGCCAGCGGCCTTTCCGACTGAGGGGATGCCCGCGCAAAGAGGAAAAGGCGGCCCCGCGCGGCGCCGCCTTTTTTTCGCGTCGGATAACGCCGTTAGCCCTCGATCTTCAGCTTCCCGGTCCGCTTCGCCCATCGCTCGCCGAGGACGAAACAGCCGAAGCCGAGGGGGATGAGGACGACGCCGGATACGATGAGGATTAGTATATCGCCCGAGACGTCCGCGACGCCGGCGCCGTCCATGACCGCGGCGCGCATCGCCCGGAGCGTATACGTCGCGGGCGATATAACCGAGAAGGGCCGGAGCCACCCGGGCAAGACGCTCACGTCGTAGTAGACGCCCGAGACCAGGAGGACAAGCGCCTGGAAGATGTGGGTGGCCTGCGAGCCGCGCTCCCGCGACAACAGCGGCAGGACCGCCGCGGCTAAGCCCATCCCCAGGAAGGGGAGGCTCGAGGCGAGGAGGACGACCGCGGCGGTGAGGAAGTTGGCGCCCGCGAGGCTGAGGCCGAAGAAGAGGGCGCACGCCAACAGCTCGACCGCGGCGCGCGCGAGGCCGTAGGTGACGGCGTAGAGCGCGTTCCCCATCAGCTGGGTGAACCGTTTCACCGGCGCCATAAACGTATATTCCAGCGTTCCCTCCCACCGCTCCCAGGCGATGCACTCGCTTATCTCGTGGAAGAGGGCGGAGAGGAAGCCCCACAGCACCGCGCCGACGATGAGGAAGAGGACCAAGCGGCGGTCGCCGGTCGCGACGCCGATAAGGCCGATGGTGAGGGCGCTCACGACGGTGTAGGTGAGAAATACTACTTCCCACCCGGCGTAGCGCTTTACGAGCATATAGTTGCGCTCGGCGAAGCCGACGCTGGCCCAGAACTCCCGTAATATCGCCGATTTCATTCTCATATCGTCGCTTCCTTCTCGGGGCTGCCGGCGGCCTGGCCGCCGTTCTCGTGGGCGAGCCAGGCGGCGCCGGTGAGGGTGAGGAACGCGTCTTCCAGCGTCGCGGCTCGAGCCGAGCCGTCGCCGGCCCGGTCCCGGAGCGCCACCGGCGTCCCCTCGGTGACCAGCCGTCCCTCGTGGAGGATCCCCACGCGGTCGCAGAGACGCTCCGCCTCTTCCATATCGTGGGTGGTCAACAGGACCGTAGTCCCCTCCTCGTCCCGCATCTCGCGGATGACCCGCTGGACCTCGCGCTTGGAGCGGGGGTCGAGGCCGGTCGTCGGCTCGTCGAGTAAAAGGAGCGCCGGCGCCGACATAAAGGCGCGCGCTACCGCGACCTTCTGCCGCTGGCCCCGCGAGAGGCTCTCCACCTGCTCGCTCAGGCGCTTTACGTCGAAGCCGATACGTCGTAGGATGTCTTGGTAACGCGTGCGCGCCGCGGCCGGGCGAAGGCCGTGGAGGCGGGCCGCGTAGCGCAGGTTCTCCGTCGCCGAGAGGACCTTGAAGAACGCGGCGTCCACGGCGACGCGGTTGATGAGTTCGCGCACCCGCGCCGGCTCGCGCTGGACGCCCAGGCCGAACACCTCGGCCGTGCCCCCGTCCGGCGTGAGGAGGGTGGATACGATGCGGATGAGGGTGGACTTGCCGGAGCCGTTCATCCCTACGAGGCCGAATATCTCGCCGCGCGCCACCTCGAAGTTCAGCTCCGCGAGGGCGGCGAACTTGGGCCGCCGGCGCCAGAAGCCTTCGCGTTTCCCCTCGCGGCGCCGGAAGCGTTTCGTCAAGCCGGCGACCTTCAACGCCGGCGCGCCGTCGTCGCCGGCCGCGCCGAGCCGCGGCGATAACGGCCGGTCGTTCAGGTTTTTCATATGCGGGGTTGCCGTCGGGGCCATCTTCGCCCCTCCTCTCTCGTCATTCTCCAAAGTCGTTAAGCGTCAGCCTATCGTCCGTTATCGGGGGCGATTTGGCTTCTTGGTGTCTTGCGGGAAAAGAAGTATAACAAAAACCCACCGTTTTAGCCTCGGTGGGTCGGCGTACCGCTTGAGTTTGATAAGCCCTCAATACAAACGACGTACGCCTTCCCACCCGAAAATAGGTAGAGTCAGGCCCCGGGAAAGCCGCGGACCGTCGACGCGAACGCGCCGTGGCCGCAACGCCCGGTGATATGTCGAATCTATTATCGTCATCGCGATATACGCTATCCTTCCCTTAAGCTCGCGCGTATATATAACAGATAATCCGGAAAAGTCAAGCCTTTTTTAGGTGCTATTAATAAGTCCGCGTGCGGTAGCCGTAGAGCTGGAGTTCCGGGATGTCTACGAGCCGGACCTCGAACCAGTAGAAGACCTCTTTGTTTTCGAAAGATATCCGCACTTCGGCCTCCCAGCGATGGAGGTTGCGGAAAAGGCGGTAATGCTCGCTTATGAGCTCGCCCTTCTCGATGTCGTAGTAGGCGTCGTAACCGAGACGCCACTTCTTCGTAAGGTCGAAGGAGAAGGCTCCCTTGAGCGTATGGAGGCCGGAGTATTCGGACCAATTGTAGTCATGGGTGAGGGAGAGGGTCCACCCCTGGCCCATACCCTCGCCGGCCTGGTAGCGCCGGCCTGTTATCGTATCTATGTTATAGACGTCGGGGTCGAGGTCTTCGTCGCCGGGGGCGCGGGGCGTGCCGTAAGGGTCGGTGGCGTTACGCCACGACTGGTCGACGTCTTTATCCTTTTGCGCCCGGCGGGCCGCGGAGCTCACCGAAAAGGTCGTCGTTACGTCGAAGTCGAGTAGCGAGAGGTCGTAGAAGTCGTTGCGAAAGTCGAGCCGGGTGGAGGCGAAATACCAATCGGCGAGGTTGGGCGTAACCTCGAGCGTATTTTTAAGGTCGCCGAAGCGGCGTTGCCCCGGGGCGCCGAGGGGCCCGAGGTCGTAGCTCGTGGAAGTATCCCACTGGGCGAGGTTGACGACTTTTCCGGTCGTGGCGGCGCGCCGCTGTTCGCCGACGCTCCGGCCGCGGGGGCCGCGGTAACCGGTGCGCGACGGCCGGTAGATATCCTCCCAGGAGCGCGCGGGCCCCTTCTCGGCCTCGGGCGGCTTCTCTTCCTCTTTCTTTTCCGGGAACTTCACGTCGAAGCTCTGACGGAGCGCGAGGGCCAGCGAGTTCTGCTCCTCCTGGACCGCGCCGCCGGAGAGCATCCACGTCTGGTCGATCTCGGGCCGGTAGGAATGCGTAACGGTAGGGTTGACGATGTGGCGGAAGACGGTCTCGCCGCGCTCGAAGATGCCGTAGACCTTGGTCGAGAGGCCGACGGAGGTATCCCACGTAGTGAGGAAGCGGTTGTTCGGGCCGAAGCGGTCGCGGTCGTACCAGTTCTCGTGGCCGTTCGCCGCCGGGTCCACGCGGAAGTAGCGGAAGAGGGAGAGGGGACGGGAGATGCTCAAGTCGACGGTGCTCTGTTTGAGGACGGACTCGTTCTCGTCGAAGTCATAGTAGTTGACGGCGTTGGCGTTGTATTGGTAGTAGAAGCGGGTCTCGGCGAGCTCCTGGCGTTTGGCGTAGAACAGGATGCGGGGGAAGGGGTCGGACGTGCGTTGGATGGTGCCGCCGAAGGGCTCGACTTCGTGGCCGGGGACGGTGGACATCGATACGCCGGAGGTTCCCTGGGCGGCCTCGGTGGCCTTTACCTTGGTGTGGCGCGCCTCGACGGAGAGCTGGTAGTCGTCCCAATTTTGCGAAATATTCGCGAAGGATTCCAAATCTTGCTCGGTCCGGATCTCGAATTCCGGCTCGAGATAGTCGTCGTAAGCGGTGCTGTTGCGGAGGTCGAGCTTGAGGAGGCCGGCACAGGAATCGGAGAAGTCCTGGCGGTGGGTGGCGTATATCTTCCACCACTCGGTCGCGGTGTTCCGCTGGCGCATATGGCTGGCGTAGAAGTTGTTGACGGTGGAGCGGCTGCCGTAGAGATAGACGATATTCGCGCTTTTCTTCCAACCCTTGGTGGCGTCGTAGTCGAGGAGAAACGTCGCGTCGCTAAAGTCGTTCCATACCCAGTAATAGCCGTTGTTGACCTCGAATTCGCCGGAGCGGTAGTAGCGGATATAGGGCGGCAGGAAGCCGGAGTGGCGTTCGCGGCGGAGCGAGAAGAAGAAGAAGGGCGCCGCGGCCACCGGGACTTCGCCCGCGAAGAGGACCGCCGGGCGGGCCACGACCTTGTCCTCGGCGTAGATTTTCAGCCGCGGCGACCAGAAGTGGTAGTGAGGGTGTCCCAGGTCGCAGGTCGTGAACGAGCCTCGTTGCGCCGCGAAGGTCTTCTCCTCGATTTTCTTAATCCGTGCGCCGCGGTAGTAACCTTGCGCCGACTCGGCATCCCCTCTCAGGACCACGCCTTTCTCGTTCTCCAGGTCGTAGGACATACGCACGCCTAACATCGTCTGGTTCGGGTCCTTGAGCTCGCAATAGCCCTCGGCGATGACCAGGTCCCGGCCCGAGTAGAAGCGGATGCGGTCGGCGGTAAGGGTCATATCGTGGTAGGAGACGCTAGCGCCGCGGTATAACGATACCGTATCGTCTTGGATGAGATACTCTATCCAACCCTCCTCTTCGTCCACGCCAAAGCGGACTTCGTCGGCGGCCAGCGGCGGTTCCTCCAGCTCCGCCCGGGCCTCGCTCGCGGTCTCGGGCCGGAGCGGCGCCTCGATTCCCCGTTCGGCGCGGACGGTAGCGACCCACGCCGCGCCCTCCTGCCGGGCCGTGGAGGGTTCCTCGCCCGCCGCCGGCGAGACGAACTGGTAGAAATCGCCTACTTCGCCCTTATCCGGGTCCTCCAGCACGGTCGCGAACGCCGCCGGCACAAGCGCCGGACCGGCGAATAATAAACTTAGCGCGAGCGTCCTGATATTCAAATTATCGGGGGTTGCGGCCGGCACCCGGGCCGGCGTCACTTTACCGCGGACATTACGCGCCGCCAACGGACATGCCGCCAGAGCTCGTACCATTTCGCGAGGCGGACATCTTCGCCGTCGACCAGCGTCTCGCCGCCGGCATCGCAGACGTAACGAACCGGCGCCGGCTTCTCTCGGGCGGTCGTGCCCGCCAATCGCACCTGATATAATCGTTCGATGCGCGAGCGGTGTCGGGGGCAATACGCCGGGATCCAGGACCAATAGACCAATATCACCCGCCCCCGGACCAAGCGCCGGGGGACGAAACCCCAATAACGGCTGTCGCGGCGGGAGGCCCGACTATCGCCCAGGACGAAGTAGGAAGCCGCGGGCACCTTAAACGGTCCGAAGTCGTCGCTGGCGGCGCCGCGGAGGTAACTCTCTTCCAGCGGCTCGCCGTTCACGAAGACCGTTCCGCCGGCGGCTAAAACCACGTCGCCGGGCGCGCCGACGACGCGTTTTACGTAGTCGTGGCGGGGAACGCGGCGCCGGTGCACGACGAGCTCGTAGAATTCCCGAAACCACTTCGCGAGCGTTATGTCGTTATCTTGCCGCGGATATTTGAAAACGATGACGTCGCCGCGCAACGGCGGCCGAAAGCGGTAGCTCAGCTTATCGACGACAATATAATCGCCGACGAGGAGCGTTGGCTTCATCGAGCCGGACGGGATCTTGAACGCCTGCGCGACGAACGCCCGGAGGGCGAAGGCGACGACGACCGCGACCAGGACCGCCTCGGCGTAATCCCGCGCCGGCGAACGGCGGCGGGCGGCCCGGCGCCCCGGGCGCGAGCTGTGGTTACCCCGGTCCGTAGGCCTTTCCGTTACCGCCGCGGCGTCGGGGCCGCGCGCCTTTCGAAATAATTTAACCAACACTTTTCGCTCAGGCGTTGATGTTTAAGCTGATACCGTACGTCGAACGTGGCGTCGTTCAACATCTCGACGTCGCCTTTGTAACGGGCCAGGCCGCGGACCGTCGGGAGGCTCAGCGGTAATTCGCGGAGGAACGTATCCACGATTAGGATATAACGCGGGTTCTTGGCCAATAGGACCGCGCCATCGCCCTTCTCGTGGCCGGCCATCCCGGTCCCCATACCGGCGACCTCCTCGTGGGCGATCGCCGGGACGACGATGCCGATAGTATCGTACGTCCGCAACTCGGCATAATAAGGAACGATACCCGCCGGCCCTATGACCAGAACGTCGTCCGGCGCCGCGGTTGACTTCAACCATAGCCCCGCGGCGCGGTGTTGGGAGATAGTATCGCGGGCGTGCGCCAGGCCTCTGGGACGTACGAAAAACGCACGCGTCTGGAGTAATAGTAAGAAGGCAAACGCCGCCGGCGCCGCCCACCGCAAAACCCGGCGGCCGCGTCGCCGCCGCCCGAGCCACCCGGCCGCGGCCGCGCCGGCCGTCGCCAGCAGGGGAAAGATATATATTACGAAACGCTCCTGCTCTAAGTAATCGCCGCCTACCGCAACGACGTAGAGCAAGTAGGCGTAGGCGACTACTATTAATAGGCCGTAATTACGGCGCCGGGCGCCGTCCGCGAGGCCCAACAGCGGCAACGCGAAGAGGACCGGCGTGAACTTCCACGCGAACCTGCCGACGTAGTCGAGGCCCCGGCCGACCGTCGCCCAGCTCGCGCCCACCTTGGCGTAAAACGTGTTCGGAAAGGGATAGCCGTAATACGCGAAGCGCCAGACGTAATACGGCGCGTAGATAAGCACGAACGGCGCGACCAGCCGCGCCGCCAGCGCCCGGCGTCGGCCTCGGTGCGCCGGCGCCGGCCACGCGAGACGGTAGCCCGAGACGAGGACGAAGACCATAACGCCTTCCGGCCGCGTGAGCGCCGCCGCGGCCCATACCACCGACGACCAGTATATCCGCCGCGGCCGGGCGTCCTCGTCAAGCGCGAGCAGGACGCCGCCGACGATGAGGGCGGCGAAGAGCGCCGTCTCCATCGCGCCCTCGGCCTCGGAGGCGAAGGAGCCGTTGGCCGCGACGAGTGCCGCCCCGGCGAACGCGAAGAATCGCGGCGCGCCGAGGTGCCGGCGCGCCACGACGTAGGTAAGGGCGACCGAAACCAGCGCCGCCAGCCGGGCCGCCGCCAACGCCGCCGTTTCGGGCTTATGGCCGGCCGCGATCGCCGCCGCGGCGAACATCGTCCATAGAAAGTTTGTATAACCCTCCACCCGTTCGCCGACGTTATATACCAGGCCGTGCCCCGCCACCAGGTTCCGGGCGTAACGAAACGAGATAAAGGTGTCGTCCCGGTAGAGCGGGCCCATATATAACATATAGGCCGCCAAGACGGCCGCGGCGACGATAATTAGGATTACGTCGGTTTTCCGCACAACCCCTCGCAGAATGTCACTTGAGGATTTTTACTAAAAATTCCCGCAGGCGATCCGTAACGTGGCGGAGGCGACTGCTCTGGAGCAATATCATCTGCGTTAGGATGCGGTGTTCGTAGACCGGGTCCGCGGCGCACAACTTACGAAAATCTTCCGCCGGCAGTTGGAGGTATTTGACGGCCGTCGTCGCGAGGGCGGAAGCTATATGTCCCGCGCCGTCCATAAGCGCGTTCAGGCCGAAGACGTCGCCCTCGCGCCAGCGGGAGATGACGAGGCCGCGTTGCGCGTCCACGCGTTTGACATAGTCTACTTGGCCGGCGACGACGACGTAGAGCGCATCCGCCGGCGTGCCCTCGACGACGATCGCCTCGCCTTCTTTGGCGTTGCCTTCGACGCACGCCGCCGCGGCCAACGCCAACCCCTCCTGCGGTAAGGTCTTGAAGAGGTTACAGCGGGCGAGCGTTTTCAGCTTCTTATCCGCCTTCGCCATTAAAACTTACTCATCTTATAATAGCTCTCGATCTTGCGGCTGGTATCGCGGGTGCGTTCGCAGAACGCCGCGATAATAGCCAGGAGCAATTTGTTCGCGATGGGCATATCCTCGTCAATAAGCCGGTCGAACGCTTTGCGGTCGATCCACAGGAGGCGACAGCGGCCGCGCGCGTAGACCGAGGCCGAGACGGGCACCGCTTCCAAAAGAGACATCTCGCCGAAAAAGTCGCCCGGTTCCATCAGCTTGATCTCTTCGGTACCGGCGCCCGCGATTTGGGTCGTTACCGAACACTTCCCCTCGGCGATTAAGTAGAGACGCTCGCCCGCCGTCCCCTCCTCGATGATGAGGTCGCCGTCCGAAAAAACGCTCTCCTCCGTTACGACCCGAACCAGGTCGAGCTCCTCGGCGGCGAACTCGCGGAAAAGGCGGTTGGCTTTCAGCTCCTCGCGTTGGATCATCGCCGCCGGCCCCACAAAAATCGAAGGATGTCGGCCGCGCGTATCGTCCCGACCACGCGGCCGTCGCCGTCCACTACCACCGCTACCTCCGCGCTCGACGTCGCAAAGGCCTCGGCCACCTTCGCCGGCGAGTCGTCCACGCTCACCGTGAGGAAGTTGCGTTCGACGACGCCGGCCATCGTCTCGAGGACCGGCGCCGCTTCCTCGGCCCGTTCCCCTTCGTACGCGGCAAGCCGCTTGTGAACCCACCGGTAGAACCGTGTGCTGAGCACGCGGTCGAAGCCCAAGAGCATCGGCGCCGTGGCCCCGCCGGCGATGAAGTCGAGGTGGTTCTGGAGCGCACATCGGCCGGCTTCGGCGTCAATACGTAAGAAATACCGCAGCGACGAATCCGGGACCTCGTCGTTATCGTCCTCCGGCACCGCGGCGAGGTAGACCAGGTCCTTTAGGTCCCGTTCCCACGACGGCTCGAACAGGGCCGAGGCCGCGATGCGGCGGCTCAGCTCGCCGTCCTGGTCGGCGTATTTCTCCGCGTATTTCTCGAGGGTATCGATGGCGTCCGCCAGGAATACGCCCAGGCCGCAACCCCGGCCCCAGAGCCGGGCGGCGAAAACGACCGCGGCGTCGTCCGAGTGGCCCGGGCCTACGCGGTGGCGGATATAGAAGTAGCGGTAACGGTCGTCGTCCACTTCCGCCGCCGCCAGCTCGACGATCAAACCCTCCTCGCGATATCGCTCCAGCTCGGCGGCGTGCGCGCCGTGCGCGAGGGCCTCGGCGTCTAAGCCCATCTTACGCATTACCACGGTGTCGATAATATAACACTCGCCGCCGCCGATAGCGATACGCCGCTCGTCCTCCACCGCGGCGCGGACTTCCGAGTCGTCGCGGAGGCCGCCGACGTAAAGGCCGTGGAGGACTCCCCGGGCGTTCACCTCGAAACCCTTGAGGAGCGGGACGGTGAGGAGCGGTCGGCCTTCATCGTCGACGAGCTCGGCCGGGGCGTCGTCCGCGATGGCCCGCTCGGCCCAGGCGAAGATATCGTCTATGAGCTTTTGACGCGCACGTTTGGCGGCGGCCGCGTCGAGGCCCACCGCCCGGACCACGTCCGCGATGGTAACGTCCACGAAGCGCCGTTGGCGGAACTCGCCGTGGCCGTTGTGAGCGTGGCCCTCGACCGATTGGACGAAGATTAACTTCTCGACCGCGGCGGAGCAATCGAGCCGCTCCCGGGCGAGGAGCCGGTTGAAGTCCGTGCGGATTAAGTTTTGGAGTTGCCGTTCCACGAGTGTCGCAGGCCCCCTTTCGAATCGTTATAATAAATAAATGGAACGTTCGTGTCAATCAAAGGTTCGGGCGACGGGGCCGGCCCGGGAAAATAACCTTACCCAAGCCGTTGTCGCCGTCCGCGAGCGCGTTACCTCCTCGTCGGGCGATACGTTGTCCTTTCCTCGCGCGCCGGGGTGGTATAAAGCCCTTGACTTCCGGCCTTCTTGGTATATAATATTACCTGATGGCGGCCGCGCGGAAATACGGCGTGATAGCGTCCGGAGGCGTGCCCGTAGTGGTAGCCCGAGGCCCGGCGCGCGCGGCGTGATACGCGCCTCGCGACGTAGCCGGGCCGGCCCCTATGCCGGCTTTTTTATTACGCTCGGGCCACCCACCGCCGGGCACAATGTTCCGCCGCGGCCGGGCGCGAGAACTTGGAGGTAATCGGTATGGTCAGAGAGTTCGCTCCCCGTTATGACGCCGCGGAGCTGGAAGAACGATGGTATCGAGAGTGGGAGGAGGCCGGCGTATTCACCGCGCCGGACGAGCCGACTTCGCCTGCGGGGACCTTCGTTATCGTAATACCGCCGCCGAACGTTACCGGCGCCCTCCACATAGGCCACGCTCTCAATAATACGCTCCAGGACATCTACGTCCGGCAACGGCGGATGGCCGGGTGTGATACCCTCTGGCTTCCCGGGACGGACCACGCCTCCATCGCAACCCATACGGTAATCGAACGCGAGCTCGCGAAAGAGGGCCTGAGCCGCCACGAGCTCGGGCGCGAGGAGTTTCTGCGGCGCGCGTGGGCGTGGAAAGAGAAATACGGCGGGACGATCGTCCACCAGTTGAAGCGGTTGGGTTGTAGCTGTGATTGGAGCCGCCTCCGCTTCACGATGGACCCGGCGTTGTCGCGCGCGGTCCGCGAGGCCTTTGTCCGGTATTGGGAGGACGGCTTGCTCTACCGCGGTCGCCGTATCGTCAACTGGTGCCCCCGTTGTCGGACGGCCCTCTCGGACCTCGAGGTACGCCACGAGGAAACGGACGGGATGTTGTGGCTGATTCGCTACCCGGGCGTAGGCGGCGGCGAGGGCGTCGTTGTCGCGACCACCCGCCCGGAGACGATGCTGGGCGACGCCGCGGTCGCGGTCAACCCCCAGGACGAGCGTTACCGCCGGCTCGTAGGAACGGAAGTGCTATTGCCGCTCGCCGAGCGCGAGATTCCGGTCATCGCCGACGAGGCGGTGGACGCCTCCTTTGGGACCGGCGCGCTGAAGATAACGCCGGCGCACGACGCCGCCGACTACGACATCGCCGGCCGGCACGACTTGCGCGCGCTCGTCGTCATAGACGAGGACGCGCGGATGACGGACGAGGTCCCGGAGAGATACCGCGGTCTGACGCGCGAGCGGTGCCGGGACGCGGTCCTCAAAGACCTCCAGCTCGCGGGTCTGCTCGAGGCCACCAAGGCCTACAGCGTCCCGCTCGCGACTTGCGACCGGTGTCGCACCGTCGTCGAGCCGCACCTCTCGCCGCAGTGGTTCGTCCGAATGCCCGAGCTCGCGGCGCCGGCGCGCGCCGCCGTCGCCGATGGGGAAGTCGAGTTTATCCCGGCGCGGTGGACGAAAGTATATTTCGACTGGCTCGACAACATCCGCGATTGGTGCGTCTCCCGCCAACTATGGTGGGGTCATCGGATCCCGGCGTGGTATTGCGACGACTGCGGCGAAATCATCGTCGCCCGGGAGGACCCGACGGCGTGTCGGTGCGGTTCCGCCAACATCCGCCAGGACGAGGATGTCCTCGATACTTGGTTCAGCTCGGCGCTCTGGCCCTTCTCGACGATGGGGTGGCCGGCGGATACCGCCGACCTCCGCCACTATTACCCGACAAATCTACTATGCACCGGCGCGGACATCATCTTTGCGTGGGTCGCCCGGATGATATTCAGCTCCCTCAAGTTCACCGGCCATTTCCCCTTCCGTACCGTCTATTTCCATCCGATGATCCAGACCGCCGAGGGCAGGCGGATGTCGAAGTCGCTCGGGACCGGCACCGACCCCCTCAACCTCATCGACCAACATGGCGCCGACGCGGTACGCTTCACCCTCGCCGCGTTGTGCTCTCACACGCAGTCGTTCCGTTTGTGGGAGGAACGTTTCGACCTCGGCCGCAACCTCACCAATAAAATCTGGAACGCGGGCCGCTTTCTCTCGCCGCAACTTGCGGCGCTCGACGACCGGTCGCTGCCGCCGCCGGCGGCGCGTACTTTGGTCGATAAGTGGGTCCTCTCCCGGCTCGAGCGGGCCCGCGCCGCGGCCGCCCGCGCCCTCGACGAGATGCGTTTCAACGACCTCGCCCAGGGCTTATACCAGTTCTTCTGGGGCGAGTATTGCGACTGGTATTTAGAGGCCATCAAGCCCCGCCTTTACGGCCGCGCCGCGGGGGGCGACGCCGCGGCCCGCGTCGCCGGCTATGTCTTTGACGTCTTCCTCCGGCTGATGCACCCTATAATGCCGTTCATCACCGAGGAGCTATATCAGGTGCTCGGCGCCGGCGCCGGCTTCTGCGCCCAGGCGCCCTGGCCCGCCGCGGACGCCGCCGCGGTCGACGAGGATACCGAACGCGAAGTCGAAAGCCTTTTCGAAGTCGTGCGGGCGGTACGCAGCGTCCGCGCGGAGATGAACGTGTCGCCGGCGAGTATGGTAGATATCCTACTCTCCTCCGATGACAAAGAGTCGGCCGCGCGCGTGGCCGAGGGGCTCCGGCCTTTCTTTGCGCTGGGCCGGATATCGAGCGCCGGGCCGCTCGCCACGGCGAAACGGCCGGCCCACGCCGCGGCCGCCGTCGCCGCCGACGTTACGGTCTTCGTTCCCCTCGAGGGGCTGATAGACTTCGACGTGGAAGTCCAGAGGCTTACCAAGGCGAAGAAAAAGCTCGCCCACGACATCGAGACCCTAAGCCGAAAACTCGGCGACGAAAACTTCGTGAAAAAGGCCCCCGCGGACGTCGTCGCCGCGAGCACGAGCCGCCTCGATGAACTCGAAAATAAGCTCGGGCGCGTCGAGGATAACCTGGCGGCGTTGCAATAAACGGTGAGGTGCCGCCGGCTTTTCCCTTGACCGGCGCGCGCCAGCCTTATATAATAACAAAAGGTTTGGAAGCCGTATATTGATGGACTCGCCCGAAGAGAGCCCGCGGCGGCGCGGCTGTCTGGTAACGTCCCTCGCGTTGGCAGGGGCCGCCTTCCTAATAGTGGCGGTGGCGGCGGCCTTCGTTATCCGCTGGAGCCACGAGCCGGCGAGCGTCGGCTACCGGCTCTTACTCGTCGTCCGCGGCGAAAAGCGTGCGGAAGAGCTCGTTACCGAAATCATCATCGAGCGGTTGGCCGAGGAGGCCGGCATCCCGCCGGCGGGAGTAGACGGCCTTAAACGGGAGCTCGGGCCGATGTCGGAAGATTTGCCGGCGATGTCCGAGGGCGAAAAACACGAGCTCGCGATGCTCATCCGCAAGGCGATTGGGGACGGCCGGCTGGATGACGAGGAGGTCGCGTTAATCCGCGAGTATAGCCGGAAGGCCGCGCGCGATGGCGACGACAAGCCTTAGAGAGCCGGTCGTCGCCGGGCAGTTTTATCCCGCCGACGGCGAGGCCTTGCGGGAAGAAGTCGCCCGGTATATCGGCGACGAAAGTGCCCCGGAACGCTACCTGGGTGGCCTGTGCCCGCACGCCGGCTACATCTACTCGGGGGCCACCGCGGGCGCGCTCTTCGCGCGGCTCTCGGTCCCGGCGACGGTGGTCCTCCTCGGGCCTAAGCACCACGGCGCCGGCGCCGGGTGCGCCGTTTGGGGGGCGGGCGCCTGGCGGACGCCGCTGGGCGACGCCGCGGTTGACGTGGCGTTGGCCGACGCGCTTGTCGCCGCCGGCGCGGGTTTCGTCGCCGACGAGGCCGCGCATCGGCCGGAGCATTCCCTCGAGGTCGTCCTCCCCTTCGTCCAGTTCGTGAACCCGGCCGCGCGCATCGTACCGGTTGCGCTGGCGCCGACGTCGTTGGCGGCGGTGCGCGCGATGGGCGAGGCCCTCGCCGCGGCGGTGGCGCCGCGCCAAGATGAAGTCGTCATCATCGTCTCGAGCGATATGACGCATTACGAGTCGGCGGCGGCCGCGGAACGAAAGGACCGGCTCGCGCTGGACCGGTTGGAGGCGTTGGACGAAGAGGGCCTTCTCGCCGTAACGCGGGAGCACGCGATTTCGATGTGCGGCGTGTGGCCCGCGGCGGTGGCGCTCGTCGCCTTCCGGGCGTTGGGCGCCTCGCGCGGGACGCTCATCAAATATGCGAGTTCCGGCGACGCCTCCGGCGACTACGGCCGCGTCGTCGGCTACGCCGCGGTCGCGTTCGCCTGAAAGGTGATCGTATGTCCGAGTGGAAAGTAGAGAAGATAATCCTGCCGATAATGGTCGCCGCGGCGGTTTTGATTTTGATATTGGGCGCCCTTAAGGAGAGCGAGGAGGGAAACCTCGAGAAGCGGCTCGCGAAGTGGCGGGAGGTCTTGCCCGCCGACGCCCGGGCGAAGTTCGACGCCGGCGACGACCAGGCTTGTGCCCGGCTTATAGAGGAGCGGTTGGCCGTGGACGCGGCGTTCAAGAAACGCTACGAGGCGCTCCAAGATGAGGAGTTGACGCCGGTCTTTACGCCCAGGGATATGGTGGATTACTATCGCGTCTATTTCGTAGGGCGTTTGGAGGAGATCCGCGCAGAGAAGAGCAAGAGCTTCTGGTATCGCTTGCTCCACCGTTCCGACGAGGCGCCCGGCGAACGTTGAGCGGCGCCGCGGGTAATTATCGCGATACCCTTTGCCGGCACGGCCGGGCGTGAGCCGTGCCGTTGAAATTTCGGAAGGGCGGCGATGGCCGACGGCCGCAGGGCCCGCGTCCTGATGGTCCACAACTACTCGTCGTGGGGCGGGAACCTCGCGACGGTGTTGGCGCTATGCCGGGGCTTGCCGGCGCGCGGCTTCGGCACCGCGCTCGCGGCGCCCGCGGCGGAGCGCTACGTATCTCGCTTCCGGGCCGCGGCCGTGCCCGTTTTCGACGTCGAGATTAAAGGTAAATACGACATATGGGCGATTCGCCGTTACTTCACCCTCGTCCGCGGCGAGGGGTTCGATATCGTGCATACGCACACCCGGCGGGCCGACTTCGTCGCGGCGCTTGCGGGCCGGCTCGCGGGCGCGGCCGTCGTTTCCACCCAGCACGGGCAAATCAACTTGGCGCGAGATACCCTCGCGGTTAAGGATGACTTCGCCGCGCGGTTCTATAGTTTCTGTTTGCGGAAATTATTCGACCGGCACGTCGCGGTGTCCGCGGAGATCGGCGACGAGCTGGGCGAGAGGTGCGGCGTGCGCGCCGAGGTGATTAGCCGTATCCCGAACGGCTTGGACGTAGCGCCCTTCGACGCCGCCGCGGCGGAACGGCGGCGCGTGCGCCGGGAACTGGGCGCGCCGCGGTGGGCGGTCGTCGCGACTGTCGTGGCGTCCCTCGACGCCAAGGGACACCGCGACTTATTACCCGCGGTGGCCGAGGTCGTCGCCCGCGGCGTGGACCTGCGCTTGGTGGTAGTCGGCGAAGGGCACTGGGGCGGGCCCCAGATTAGGAAGGCCGCGGCCCAGCTCGGCATCGCCCGCCGCGTAACCCTCCTCGGCTTCCGCGACGACGTTCCCCGGCTCCTTGCCGGCTCGGACATCTTCGTCTTACCGACGCCGTCGGAGGGGTTGTCGGTCGCGATATTGGAGGCGATGGCCGCGGCGTTACCGGTCATAACGACGCCGGTGGGCGGCAACACTGAATTAGTGGAGCCGGAGCGAACGGGCCTGTTGGTACCGGTGGGGGACGTGCGCGCGTGGACCGAAGCGCTTTACTACCTGGCGCGGGCGCCGGAGTTGCGGCGGGCGATGGGGCAAGCTGGCCGCGCGCGGGTGGCGTGGGAGTTCACCGTCGAGAAGATGCTCGACGGCTACGCGCAAATGTACGAAGGGCTATTGCGGGCGCGGGGGCGCCGTTCGTGACGGTGGACAAAGAGGCCAAAGTCGCCGTCATCGGCGTAGGCCGCTGGGGCGCGAAGCACCTCGCGAAGTTGGCGGCGATACTCGGCGAGGGGCGGGTGGCGTTCTACGAAGTGGACGAAGGCCGACGGCGTGCGGTGGCCCGGGAATGCCCGGCGGCGGTGGCGTTAAGCTCGTGGGAGGAGTTTCTGGCCGGCGATTGGCCCGCGGCGGTCATCGCCGCGCCGGCGGCGCGCCACGCGGCGTTGGCGCGCGCGGCCATCGGCGCCGGGAAAGACCTCCTGGTGGAGAAGCCCTTGGCGCTCACGGCCGCGGACGCCGCGGACCTGGTGCGGCTGGCCGAGGAGCGCGGGACGGTTCTGATGGTCGGACACATCTTGCTGTTCGACCCGGCGTTCGCGGCGCTGGCGGCCGCGGTCTCGGGCGGCGAGCTCGGCGCCGTAAAATACGTAGCGGCGACCCGGGCGAAGCTCGGGACGGTGCGCACCGAGGAGGACGTGTTGTTCAGCCTCGCGGCGCACGATGTCGCCGCGGCGCTATCGCTTATCGGGACTTCGCCCACGTCGGCGTCCGCAGTTTTAACGGACGCGCGCGGCGCGGGCGTCGCCGACGCGGCATCGTTGAACCTGACGTTCGAAGACGGCGTCGCCGCGTATATCTGGGCGTCGTGGCTCTACCCCGTTGCCACGCGCCGCTTCGTCGTCGTGGGGGACCGGGCGATGGCGGTTTGGGAACAGCGGGGCCCGAGCGAGCTGGCGATTTACCGGCGGGGCGCACGGCCCGGGCCGACGGGGCCGGCGGTGTTCGACGAGGGCGAACGCCGGCTCGAGCTCGCCGCCGCGGATTCGTTGGAAGAAGAGCTCAAGCACTTCCTCGCGTGCGTGAGGACACGGGCGCGGCCGCGGGCGGACGGCCGCCAGGGGGCCGCGGTCGTCAAGGTCCTGGCGGCGGCGCAGAAGTCGGCGCGGGCCGCGGGCGCGCCGGTCCGCTTGGAGGGGGCCTTTTAATATCAGATGACAAAAGACGGCAAGAGAAAAAGCGATTATTATGTGCACCCGACGGCCGTCGTGGACGACGGCGCGGTCATCGGCGCCGGGACGAAGATATGGCACTTCTGCCACGTGATGGGCCCCAGCAGTATCGGCGCGCGTTGCGTCCTCGGGCAGAACGTGTTCGTGGCGCCGAACGTTGCCATCGGCGCCAACGTCCATCTCCAAAACAACGTCAGCGTCTACGAGGGCGTAACGTTGGAGGACGACGTCTTCTGCGGGCCGTCGATGGTCTTCACGAACGTACGGGACCCGCGGGCGGCGTTTCCCCGGGCCTCGAGCGCGGACTTTGAGAAGACGCTCGTCCGGCGCGGCGCTACCCTCGGCGCGAACTGCACCGTCGTCTGCGGCGTTACCGTAGGCGAGCACGCGTTCGTCGCCGCGGGCGCGGTCGTCGTCGCGGACGTCCCGGCGTTCGCGCTGGTCGCGGGCGTCCCGGCTCGGCTTAGGGGTTACGTATGCGCCTGCGGCGAGCGGCTCGGCGACTTCTACGCAGGCGAGCGACGCGTATGCGGGCGCTGTGGCGCCGGCTACGTCCTCGGGCCCGTGGGGCTTTCGCTGGCGCCGTAGCGTCGTAACGAGATGACGGACGTACGGATTCCCCTCAAAGATGTAGCGGCGCAATACCGCTCGCTGGAGGGCGAGCTGGCGGCGGCGGTGCGGACGTTCCTCGCCGCCGGGCAATACGTCCTCGGGCCGCCGGTGGCATCGTTCGAGCGCGCGTGCGCTTCCTACCTGGGCGTGGCCCACGCCGTCGGCGTCGGCTCCGGGACCGACGCGTTGCTCATCGCCCTCCGGGCCTTGGGCGTGGCCGAGGGCGACGAGGTAGTCACGACGCCGTTCACGTTCGTCGCGAGCGCCGACGTCATCGTGCGGCTCGGCGCGCGGCCGGTCTTCGCGGACGTCTCGCCGGCGACGTTGAACCTCGAGCCGGCGCGGGTGGCCGCGGCGGTGACGCCGCGCACCAAGGTTGTCCTGCCGGTCCACCTCTATGGCCTCCCGGCGGACGTCGCCGCGTTGAAGGAAGCGGCGCCGGGCGTCGCCGTAGTGGAGGACGCGGCGCAGGCTATGGGCGCGGAAGTAGGGGGCCGGAAGGTGGGGAGCCTGGCCGCGGCGGCGGCGTTCTCTTTCTTCCCCACGAAGAACCTGGGCGCCTTCGGCGACGGCGGCCTCCTCGCCACCGACGACGACGAGATGGCGGCGCGGGCGCGGCGCCTCCGCGTGCACGGCGCGGCCCGGAAGAATTATCCGGAGGAAATTGGTTACAAGAGCCGGCTCGACGGCCTCCAGGCGGCGCTCTTGGCGGTGAAGTTGCCGCACCTCGACGAGTGGGCGGCGCGGACGCGGGAGCTCGTAGGCCGGTATCGCGAGCGGTTGGGTGCGGTAGACGGTATCACGTTGCTCGCGGAACCCGCGGCGTGCACGCCGGCCTATCACCAGTTCACCGTCCGGGTGGCGCGGCGCGACGAGCTGAAAGATTTCTTGGCGGCGCGGGGAATCGCATCGGCGGTCTACTACCCGACGCCGGTCCACTTGACGCCGGCGTTCGCGTTCCTCGATTACGGCGAAGGTTCTTTTCCGGAAGCCGAAAAAGCGGCGCGGGAGGTCCTCTCGTTGCCGCTGTGGCCGGAGATGGATGATAGTCAGGTGGACGACGTGTGCGCCGCGGTGGAAGGGTTCTATGGCGGCTGAGGCGCGGGTGATGCTCGTGGTCGGCGCGCGGCCGCAGTTCATAAAGGCCGCGGCCCTGCTCGCGCACGCGCCCGAGGGCGCGAGCTGGCTTTTGGTTCATACCGGCCAGCATTACGACTACGAGATGTCCGCGGCGTTCTTCGGCGAGTTGGGGATACCGGCGCCGGCGTATAATCTCGAGGTCGGCCCGATGGCGCCGGCGCCCCAGCTCGTCGCGATGACCGGCGGCTTGGCGGAGGTTATTGCGAAAGAGCGGCCCGCGGCCGCGGTCGTCGTCGGCGATACGACGTCGACGCTGGCGGGCGCGTTGGCGGCGTCGTTTTCGGGGGTGCCGCTGGCGCACGTCGAGGCCGGGATGCGCTCCTACGACGAGATGCCGGAGGAGCGGAACCGCGTATTGACGGATAAGCTGGCCGCGGCGCGGTTGTGCCCGCACGAGGGCGCGGCGGCGAACCTGCGCCGCGAACGGATAACCGAGGGCGTCGAGGTCGTGGGCGACGTGATGTACGAGGTGGCCGCGGCCGTTTACGATGAGCTCGCCGCGGAGCGATACATCACGCCGTTGGGCCTCGCGCCGGGCCGTTATATATATGTAACGTGCCACCGCCAGGAGAACGTCGGCGTGCCCGAGCGGCTGGCGGCGATCGTGGCGGCGTTAGTTGGGCTGGCGGCGCCGGCCTATTTCCCGCTCCACCCGCGGACGGCGCAGGCCCTCGACGCCGCGGGGCTTCGGGACCGGCTCGCCGCCGCGGTCCACGTAACGCTGGCGGCGCCGGCGAGTTACTACACGAGCCTGGCGCTCGTCCGGCACGCGGCCGCGGTGATTACGGACTCGGGCGGCGTTCAGCGGGAGGCGTTCCTCTTCGACGTGCCGACGCTGACGTTACGCGACCGGACCGAGTGGCCCGAGACGGTCGCGGCGGGCGCCAACCGCTTGGTGGATGCGGACGGCGAGAAGGTCCGGGCCGCGGTGGCGGCGGCGCGGTCCCGCGGCGCCGAACGCGCGCCCCGGCTCGAGCTCGTCGGCGAGCCGGCGCCGAGCGCGCGCGTAGCGGCGGCGGTCGGCCGGTTAATAAACGAACAACGGCCTTAGAGGTAAAGCCCTTGACACGCCGCGGCGGTTATGGTAGTTTCCTTTCGCGGGGTGGAGCAGGCAGGTAGCTCGTTGGGCTCATAACCCAAAGGTCGCTGGTTCAAATCCAGCCCCCGCAAATAATCAGGCCGGCCCCAAAAGGGCCGGCCTGTTTTCCCGGGCTACTCCTCGACCGCCGTCACCTCGTGGTCGTCCAAGGCGACGGCGCGGCCTCCCGGGTAATACCATTTCTCCTCGACGCCCGCGCGTGTGACGGCGCGCTCGGTCTTCGCCGGCGGGCCCCAGGCCTCCCGGACCTCCGCGGGGCCGTCGCCGACCATAACTTCGCCGGCGACGACGCGCCGGGCCTTGGCCGCGGGCCAGCCGTATTTCTCCACGAGGGCGCTAAGGCGCTGCTCGTCCGCCTCGGCGCGGCGGCCGGCCTCGAACTCCTTGATGTCCTCCGGCGACATAATACGGCCGTCCGGGAAGATGACGGTCCAGCATCGGTAACAGATATACGAAGGTTTAGTCGCCGTGGCGGTCTCGAGCGTATAGGCGTAGGTTTCGTAGAGGGGTGCGCCACAGCTCGGGCATTTCTCGGGGATGCCCGCGGCGAGCCGTTGGAGCCGTTTCTTCTCGGCCGCGTATTCGATCGCGCCGTGCCATTCGCCGTCCCAATAATAGGCGCCACAGCTCGGGCATTGCCAGAGTTCGACGTTCGCCGCGGCGAAGTCGGCGTCTTCGATGCGGACCGCGGTGGCGCCTTCGCCGCAAGTATGGCCGGGCGGGACCGCGGCCGCGGCGGCCGCGCCGACCAGGACTAACGCTACGACCGTTCGCATTCTCCTCACCCCCGGAGGACCTCGGTAATTACCGACCGATAATGCCGGCCCCGTTTATAATTTTAACAGGTTTAGGGCTTTTGTCAAATGGACGGGCCGCCCAAAGGCGGCCCGTCTTGGCGCGGCTTATTTTATTTACAGGCGTTAATTTAAATTGATTAAAATCCGCCACGAGCGGTGGCGGCCGCGGAGATAGGGGGGATAACCGTAGGGGAGCTCGTCCCAGCGCCATTCCGGCACGAGGGCGAACGCCGGCGAGAGCTGGAGCGCCGGGCCCACGAAGTAGCTGATACCCACGTTACGCGGGAGAAAGGCCGGCTCGCCGCCCGCCTCGGCGATGGCCAGCCACGTGAAGCCCGCGCCGCCCTGAAGGTAGAAAGGCCGCCACAACCACAAGAACATCCGCGCGTCCGCGTAGGCCGTTCCGACGGTGTAGGTGCCGTCGCCCCGGAGCCGGCCGGCGTCCAGGCCGGCGGCGAAGTCGAAGGCCGCCCGGTCCTCGCGGATGGGCGTGCACACCAGGCGGACGCCGAAGAGCGCGCCCGTCGCCCGGGCCTCCTTACCACCGGCGAGCTCGTAACGGCCGTAGCCGGTGACGGCCCAGCCGAAGGCGCTGTGGCGGTGCCAGCGGTCGTCCTTCGCGGCATACGCCGGCGCCGCCACGGCCATAACGCCGGCCAGTAATATGACGAGCCGCAGGGTTCGCGACCGTATCTTCGCCGTATATACGCCGGAACGTTTGATCTGAGCCAGCGAGGGTTATGCGCGGGCCCGCTATCTTCCCGCGCCGCGCCCGCGTTCTCCTCCGTGCCCGCGAGTATAGCCGGTAGCGCTGACAGTTCCTGTCAGCGGGGGGCGAAAAAAAGGCCGCCCGTCGGCGGTCGCTTAGTGGGCTTTCGGCCGCCGCTCCTTCTTTCGCATTTCCGCCACGAACGCCTCGAAGGGGGGCTTGTAGGGGAGCCGGTAGTAGGAGGCAACGTCCCGCACCGTCGCGAGGGTGAAGTCGGCGCTGTTCACCGATACGGCGTCGAAGTATACCGGCGCGAACGTGTGGAGCGAGAAGTTCAGGACGAAGGGGCGGTCGCTCTCGAGCCGGAGATAATACGGCCGATACGAGTCGGCGCCGCCGATGTCTTGGTCCCAACGGAAGGTTTGCATCCGCGACGGCTCGGCCGCGTCCGTTACGGTGGCCAGGAAGACCGCCGGGCAGAAGTCGCCGGCGCGGGCCAAGCGGAGCTCGAAGGCGAGCGTGTATTTCCCCGGCGGGTAGACGTCGCCCGGCATCGGGTTGAAGCCCAGGAAGCGAGGGACGAGCATCGCCCGGCCGTCGTGGGCGCGCGCGTCGGCGACGATTTTGTTCCCCGGGCCTGCGCACTGCCACTCCTCGACGGTCCCGTACCACGCGCGGAACAGCTCCTCGGCGCTGCGCCCCGCCGGGCCCTCGCCGAAGTAGACGTAGTCGCCGGTGCATTCGACGATGTTAAGGCCCCACCGGCTCGCGTTGTCCAATATCGCGGGAAGTTCGGCGAGGGCGTGTGGCCGCCGTTCCAGGACCAACGCCGCGGGCTTGGCGGCGAGCGTCTTAACTTGTAAGGCGGATTCGTAGATATAGACGTAAGGCCGGTGGGCGAGGTGGGCGGTGAAGACGTGGTCCGCGGCCAACGGGATGTCGTCGGGGATACGGCTCGTTAGGCCGTGGAGGCTGTTCTTGTAGGCGGAGGGGAACGCGGTCTCGACGTAGCGGGCGTAATAGCGCCCGGCGAAGGCGACGATTAAGATGACCTGGAACGCGACGGCGGCGACGCTCGCAAACGTGAGGAAGAAACGGCGCCGGCGCGTGAGCTCGGCCTTTGTTATGCGCCGGGCCGCCAACGCCGCGGCGCCGTAGATGAACGGAAGGCTCGAGAGCGGATACTGCCACCCCAGTTGGAATACGGTGGGCGTGCTCGCCAACGCCGGCATCGCGAGCGGCGTGATGAGGGTAACGAGGGCGCCGCCCGCCGCCGGCAAGAACGCCGCGGGCGCGAGCAGGGTGAGTACGTAACCGGCTTTCGCGGCGAAGACGGCGTCGCGGAACGGCGCGATTAAAAGCAATCCGAAGCCGCCGAAGATGCTCGCGAAGAGGGGCGGCTTAGTCGGGCCCGCGTACGTCAACGCCGGATAGAGGATACAGCATACGATGAGGAAATAGCCGGCCAGCGCGCCGGCCGCGATGAAGCCGGCCCGGCGCCGACCGCTTAGGTAGCCGCCGTAGGCCGCGAGGGCGACCGCGTGGAGCGCGAGCTCGTCCTGGCTGAGCGCCAGGTGGACGGCGCATATTATGCCGGCGCCAAAGCGCTTGCGGCTAAAGAAGATGAACGCGGCCAGGACGAGCGGGACCGCGAGCGCCCGGGAGTGGAAGTCGTAGAGGGTGGCGCCGTGGAGCGCGGGCGAGAGGGCGAAGCTCGCCGCGAGGGCGGCGGCGGGCCAACGGCTCCCCGCCGGCGGCCGCGCCAGGACGTAGATGAGGACGACGCCGCTGGCGATGAAGACCGTCTGGATGACTAACAGGTACGCCGGCTCGCGGAAGATATACGTCAACGGCCCGAACACCGCTAAGAGCGGCTCGAGGTGATTGTTGAAATAATTGCTGGACGGGACCAGCGTTTGGCGGAAGAAGTGCCCCCGGCCGTAGTTATAGATGACGTTGCCGTAGTAGCCGAGGTCCAAGCCCCAGGTGGCCATCCCGAAGTGGCGCCCGAGCGCCGCGGCGGTGAATACTACGGCATAGGCTCCGGCGAGGAACCATACGACCGCCGCCGGTTTAGGCAGACGAACACGAAACGTTACGCTTCCCCGTAAGGACGCGGCCGCGGCGACGGCCGCCGCGCCGGCCAAGGCTATGCCCCCCAGAAGTAATATCTCGCGTAAGGAAACGAACATTTGCAAGCCGCCACCGTCGGCGCCGTATTATAACACTATTTTATTCGGGATTAGATATTTAGGCGCGGCCGTGGCGGGAAGTGCGACGGCCGAGCTATTCCCCGGCCGGGCCGTTATCGCCGGCGCGGCCCGCGGTTTGGTAGTAGGGCGAAATCTCCCGCAACGTGGAGAGGGTGAACGCGTCGCTCGCGCCGGCGACGGCGTCGAAGTAGAACGCCGATGTCGCGTAGATATCGAACTGCAGTTGGAACGGTTCGCCGGCGCTTAGGCGGACGCGATAGGGCCGGTAGTCCTCGCCCGGTATAATGTCGACGTCTTTCCGGACGAGGTTGCCGGGGCGGCCGTCGTCGGCGTCCGTGGCGCGCGCGGTGATGAGGGCGTGGCAGAACTCGTCGGCGGCGGCGCGCAGAAAAAAGGAGAACCTGTATTCGCCCGGCGGGTAGACGTCGCCCGGGCGCGGCCGGGAGGAAAGGCGCCCGGCGCTGAGCATTGCCCGGCCGTCGTGGGCGCGCGGGTCGGCGACAAACTTCTTTCCCGCCGGCGCCGAACACTGCCACTCCTCTACGGTCCCGTACCACGTCCGGAAGAGGTCCTGGGGCGAGCGGCGCTCGGGGCCTTTTTCGAAATATGCGTAGTCGGCGGAAAAAGCCTTAAGCCCCAAGCCCAGCGAGGCCGCCTCTTTCAGGATGATGTTTAGTTTCGCCGCGGCGTTCCGGCGCCGGTCGATGATGAGCGCTTCGCCGGCGGCGGGGACGTCGTGGTTCAGCGGGAAATACGCGAGGTAGATATTGCGGCGGTGGGCGAGGCGGGCCGCGAAGGCGTCCTCCGCATAGAGGGCGATGTCCGCGGGGACGCGTGCCGCGGCGCCGGCGAGGCCGTTCTCGTGGGCGGTGGGGAACGCCCGGTCGATATTAGGCCGGTAGAACGTCGGGGCTAAGTGTGCGATGAAGGCGAGCTGGAAGGCGACGGCGAAAACGCTCGCGGCGGCGAGGAGGAGGCGTCGCCGCCGGCCCGGGTCGCCCCGGCTTAGGCGCCGGAGGCCGAGGGCGGCGACGCCGTATATAAAGGGGAGGACGCTCAGCGGGTATTGCCACCCTATTTGGAAGACGTTCGCCGTAGTCGAAAGGGCCGGGACTAATAAAGGTGTCGCGAGCGCGAAGAGGGCCGGGCCCGCGGCCGGGAGGAACGCGGCGAGCGGCAACGCGAGCGCCGCGAAATATCCGGTTTTCGCGGAGAGGGCGGCGGCGAGGTCGAGCTTACCTTTCACGTACGCGAGCGGCGTAAAGTAACCGGCGTAGTGGGCCGCCGCGGCGCCGCGGGCGTACGTAAGCTTCGGGTATAAGATACAACAGACGCCGGCGAAGTAGACGGCGAGGGCGGCCGCGACGACGAGGCCGGCGCGCCGGCGGCCGGCGGCGAAGCCGCCGTAGGCCGCGAGGGCGACGGCGTGGAGCGCGAGCTCGTCCTGGGCGAGCGCGAGGAGAACGGCGCATATGATGCCCGGCCAAAAACGTTTCCGGTGGAAGAAGAGGAAGGCGGCCAAAACCAGCGGCACCGCGAGCGCGCGGGGATGGAAGTCGTAGAAGTTGGCGCCGTGGAGCGCGGGCGAGAGGGCGAAGCTCGCCGCGAGGGCGGCGGCGGGCCAACGGGGGCCGGCTTCGGGTTTGCCCAAGTAATAGAGGAGGGGGATGCCGGCGGCCAGGAACAGGCTTTGGATGGGGAGGAGATACGCCGGCTCGGGGAAGATATACGTGAACGGCGCGAAGACCGCGAGCAGGGGCGCGAAGTGGTTGAGAAACCGCGCCGGTGGGATAAGGGCCGTCGCGAAGGGGTGGCCGCGGGCGAATTGGTAGATCGCGTTGCCGTAATAGCCGAGGTCCAGGCCGTGCGTCGCCATACCGTAGTAGCGCGCGAGCGTTACCGCCGAGAACGCGACGAAATACAGTATCGCCAGCGTCCACACCGCGGTGGCGGCGGCGGGTAGTCGCAAGCGTATTTTGCGCGCGAGGAGGCACGCGACGACGACGGCCGCCGCCGCGGCGAGCGCCCACAACGCCGGGCTAACGATAATGTTTATCGGAACGTCCGTCGCCATTATATTCCCGTGTCCTACTCAGTTTGCCGGCGGCGCGATTTTCGATAACGCCGCGAGGGTGAACGCGTCGCTTGCGACGGCCGCCGCGTCAAAGTAAAAAGGCGATGGCGACGAAATGTCGAAAGCGAGGCGGAAGGGGCACTCGCTCCGGACGCGGAGCTCGAGCGGCGCATATGCGCTCGGGTTCACTTCGCCCTCCACGCGGTAGACCTGCTCGGCCGCGAAGCCGGCCGCGGCGTTGAGGGTAACGCCTACGGCTACGCGTTGCCGGTCCTCCCCACGCAAGTAAAACGTGAGAACGTAATCGCCCGGCGGGTAGACGTCGCCTTTCAGCGGCCGGTACCGGAGAGTCCCGCCCGAGCGAATGGCGCGGCCGTCGTGGGCGCGCGCGTCCGCGACGGGCGTCCCGCGGCGCGTTAATAACTTCGTAGGCCCCAGGCACTCCCATTCTTCGATATTATCGAACCACGTGGCCAAGAGGTCTTCGCCCGAGAAACGCGCGCCTTCTTCTGTGAAATAGACGTAATCTTCGGAGATTTCCGCCGGCCTTAAATTCCACCGTGCGGCTCGCGATAGTATCGTCGGTAGGTCCGTAGGCCGGTAGAGTCTACGCTCGAGCAACATCGCCGCGGGCGTGGGCCTCGGCCCCGCGGGCGGCAACGAGCCGTAGAGGTAGATGTAGCGACGGAACGCGAGGTGGGCCGCGAACCGGTCGTCCACACATATGGGCGCGTTGGCCGGCACCCGCGCCGCCGCGGCGGCCAAGTTTTTCTCGTAACTTCCCCGGACCGCGGCGGCGAGCGTCGGCAGGTAATAACGGCCGCCGAAGTAAGCGATGAGCAAGAGGTGAAACACGACCGCGGCGACGCTGCCGCCGGCGACCAGGAAGAGCCGCCGGGGCGTCATCTCGGGCCGGACGAGCCGCCGGACGCCGAGCGCCGCGGCGCCGTAGACAAACGGGAGGATGGTGAGCGGATAGTGCCACCATATGCCGAAGAAGACGCGGCCTTTTGTCGCGAGGGCCGGAACCGCGAGCGGTGTTACCAACGTTACGAGCGCGCCGCCGGCGGCGGGGAGGAACGCCGCCGCGGCCAGGACGAGGGTGCCGATATAGGCGAGCTTGGCCGGGATGATGAGCGGGCCCATCAACGTTTGCCGTTGGAGGTATGCCCCCCCTGCGAAGAAGCTTTTGAAGTAGGGCGCGCCGCCGGCGACCGCGTACGTTAGGCGGGGGTAGAGATAAGAACATACGCCCAGGTAGTAGAGGGCCAATAGGGCGGCGGCCGCGAGGCCCGCGCGCTTGTGGCCGGCGGCGAAGCCGCCGTAGGCGGCGAGCGCCACCGCGTGAAGGGCCAGGTCCTCCCGGCATAACGCCAGGAGGGCGGCGCACGCTACGCCGGGCCAGAAGTGCTTCC